>NZ_BAAALD010000007.1:91563-117295 GCF_039528095.1 Kitasatospora arboriphila | reverse complement strand
GCCGCCCCCGGGGCGGCCGTCGGCCTCGGCGGTGGCGAGGGCGCGGACGGGGGCGGTGTGGTGGCCGTCGTCGGCGCCCTGCGACGGCGGGCCGGCGAGGTCCCAGGTGCGGAGGGTGCCGTCGTCGCCCGCGGTGACGCAGACCGGCCGGCCGTCGACGACGGCTGCGGCGACGTCCCAGACCTGACCGGCGTGCCCGGTGAGGGGCTCGCCGAGCTGTCGGCCGGTGGTGGTGTCCCACACCCGGACGGTCCGGTCGAGGCCGGTGGTCACCGCGAGGGCGGCGGCCCCGGCCGTCACCGTGTCCAGCGCCCACACCCGGCCGGTGTGGCCGGTCAGCCGCGGGCCGGGCGGGGTGGCGTCGGCGGTCGGCCGGGTGGCGACGGTGCCGTCCTCCTCCGCGGTGAGGACGGCCGGCCGGCCGTTGTGTGCGGTGCGGCGGGACACGGCGGGTCTGCCGTCGGGCCCGGTCGGGCCGAGGACCGCGAGACCGCCGTTGGTCCGGGCGGAGACCAGCGCCCACAGGTCGGCCGACCCGCCGGGGCCCGGTGCGGGCGCCGGCGTCCGGTGTCCGGCGGGCACACCGGTGAAGGTCCGCGGTCCGTCGCCGTGTGGCCGGTCGGCCGTCAGGTCCCAGCGGTGCAGCACTCCGTCGGATCCGGCGACCAGCGCGACACGGCGCTCGCCGAGCCGGACGTCGGTGGTCCGGGCGTCGAGCGCGGCACGGCCTGCGGCCGGCACGGCGGTGAGCTCGGGTTCGGCCTGGTGGTCGAGGGTGACCGCGACGGCCCGGCCGTGCGCGACCGTGAGCTCCGACACGCCGTGCAGGGCGCTTCCCTGAGTCCGCGGCAGCTCAGCCTCGGCGAGCGGGAGTCCGCTGTCGAGGTCCCAGAACCGCGGTGTCCCGCCGGTCGCGGGCGTCTCGGCCCACGCCGTGCCGTCGGCGTACAGGCGGGCCCGCAGCACCGGCCGGCTCTCGCCGACGGACGTGCCGCCGGCGGGCGGAACCAAGTCGCGGACCTCGACCGGCCGGTCGCCCGGTGCCGAGACGGCCGTCCGGCGGCCGCCGAGGGTGCAGACCGTCACGACCGCCGGATGGGCGCCGAGCAGGCCGCCGGTCGCCTCGTCCCAGACCTGCAGGGTCCGCGCCGCGTCCATGGTCAGCAGCACGGCGCGGCCGTCCAGCTCGGTGCGTTCCACCAGGGCGACGACCTCGCCGACCGGGCGGCCCGTCCGCAGGTCGCGGACCGTGACGGCCTCGTCGGTGTCGAGGCCGAGGACCAGCGGGCGGCCGTCGACCTCGGCCACGGCGAGGGCCAGCGCCTCGGCCGTCACCGAGGAGAGCCGGTCGGTGCGGCCGGACGGCCAGGCGTGCACCTGCTGCCCGGTCGCCGTGTCCCAGACCCGGACGGTGGTGTCGCGGCCCGCCGACACCACCATCGGGCGGCCGTCGACCACGGCCACGGCCACCGCCTTCGCCGGGCCGTCGTGGCCGGTGAGGGTCCGCCGCAGGCGTGGGTCCGCGGCGGGTCCGTCCACCCAGGCGGTGTGCCACTCCGGGGCCACGTGCCCGGTCACCTCGTGGGAGTCGTCGGGTGCCGTCGCCGGACCCCGACCGTCGCCCGAACTGCTGCCCCGCCCCGTGTCGTTCATGACCTGCACCGTAGCCGCCGCCACCCACAACCCGTGCGGGCGGGACGCCCACGGCCCCGCCGCGAGGACGTCAGCCCCAGGCCATCACGTACTCGTGCTCGAACACGGTGTACCCGGCCCGGCCGAAGGCGGCCGCCATCGGCGTGTTGCCGACGTCGGTGGAGGCCCGGACCGTGTCGGCGCCGGCCTCGGCCAGCACCCGGGTGCCCTCGGCGAGGAGTTCCTCGGCCAGGCCCCGGCCGCGGTGGGCGGGCAGCACGCCGAGGTAGGCGACGATCGGCCGGTAGGCGTTGCGGGCCGCGATCACCAGGCCCACCGGCTCGCCCGTCCCGGCCGATTCGGCGACCCGCCACCACGCGCGCGGGGTGGCGTAGTGCGCGAACTCCTCGTCGTACTGGAACTGCGCGGCCTCGCGGGCCGTCATCCGGGCCAGGTCGTCGCGGCTGTGGGCGTCCAGGGTGCCGCTGAGGATCCCGGTGCAGAGGTCGACCACCTCCGCCTCACCGGCGGCGGGCCGGAAGCGCAGCCGCCCGGTCGGGCTCGGCACGGGAGTGCCGGCGCGCCACTCCAGGCGCAGCCGTTCCACGAACGGCACGGCGCCGAGCCGTTCCACGACCGCGAGCGGGCCGTCGACGGCGGCGCGCACGGCAGGGTCCGCGCGCCAGCCGGCGGGCAGGAACCGGGTGTACTTCGGCGGCACCGCGCCCTCGGGCACGACGGCGGCGAGGGCGTGCCGGAGCAGCGCCTCCGCGGTGGCCCGGTGGCCGGGCAGGTGGTCGAGCACGTCCAGCAGCAGCGGCTCGGTGCTACCGGGCGGGCACCACCAGCCGGCGCGGGCGAGCAGCCGCCCGTCGGCGTCCAGCGCCGTCCAGAGCAGCTCCGCACGGCGCCGCCCGGAGGCGAGGTCGCCGGCGATCTCGTGGTTGAACAGGTACGGCAGCCGGTTGAACAGCTCCACCTCGTCCGGCCCGGTGATCGGGCGCAGCACGATGCCGTCGGTGGTGGAAGGGACAGGTGGTGCGGGTACAGCTGGTGCGGGGACTGCTGGTGCGGGTACTGCGGTCAAGGCACGCTCCGTGGTGTGGTGCGCCCGGCCGCTCCGGTCAGCGCTGCTGCGCCGCCCGGGAGGGTCCGTGCGCGGTCGTCCTGCTGGTCATCGCCGGCCCTCCTCTCACGTGGTCTCGGTGACGTTCCGTCAGCCTCGAGTTCTACCCCTCCGGAAGCAACGGATGCAAACGATTATCCGCAGGCCCCGCGCCTGCTATCCTGTGTGCGCTGCCTTCGGAGCCCACACTGGGCCTGTCCGGAGGCTTTTTTCATGCCTTCCGACACGCTCGCACCTCCCTCGTCCGCCGCCCCGACCACCTACCGCACGCTGCTGCGCACCGGGCAGTTCGCCGCCCTGTTCACGAGTTTCACGCTGACCGTGGCCGCGAACGCGCTCGCCGGCCTCGCCCTCGGCACCCTCGTCGGCCGGCAGACCGGCTCGCCGTTCCTGACGGCGGTCAGCATGTACGGCACCACGTTCGCGACCGTCCTCGGCGCGTTGACCCTGATGTCGGTCGCCGACGGGCGCCGCCCGCGCCGGACCCTGCTGGTGCTGCACGGCGTGTCGTTGGCGGGCACGGCCGCGCAGGCGGTGCCCGGCCTGCCGCTGGTGGGCCGGTTCGGTGTGCTCGTGGTGCTGGGCTTCGTCCAGTCGCTGGGGACGGCCACCCGGATGGGGCTGCTCGCCGAGGCGGTGCCCGCCGCCGGGTACGCGCCGGCCCGTTCCCTGATGAACATCGCCTCGGGCGGCCTGACCGTGCTCGGCTGCGCCGCGGGCGCCGCGCTGCTGCAGCAGGTGGACCCGCAGCGGGTGCTCGCCGTGGCGGCCGGGCTGAGCGCGCTGTCGCTGCTCGTGGTGGCGGCCGGTGTCCGGGAACGCCCGATCGGCCCGCTGCGCAGGCCGGGCCTGCGCAGCACCTGGGCGACCAACGCACTGCTCTTCGCCGACCCGGGCCGACGGGCGCTGCTGCTGAACCTGTGGGTGCCGAACGGGCTGGTGGTGGGCTGCGAGGCGCTGTTCGTGCCGTTCGCCCCGGAGCGTGCCGGTGTCCTGCTGGCGGCCGCCTCGGCGGGCATGATGGCCGGCGACCTGGTGGTGGGGCGGCTCGTCCCGGCCGCGGTGCGCCACCGGCTGGCGTTCCGGCTGCGGCTGCTGCTGGCGGTGCCGTTCCTGCTGTTCGCGCTCCGACCGCCGACGGCCGTGCTGGTGGTGGCCGTGTTCGCGGCGGGCGCCGGGTTCGCCGCGACGCTGCCGCTGCAGGAGCGGCTGTTGGCGCTGACGCCGGGTCAGGTCCGCGGCCAGGTGCAGGGGGTGGAGTCGGCCGGCCGGATGACCTGGCAGGGCATCGGCGCCGCGCTCGCCGGCGGGACGGCCCAGGTCCTCGGCACCGGGACGGCGATCACCCTGCTGGCCGCGGTCTCCGTCGCGGTCACGGTGCTCTCCCGCCCGGCCGTCGCCCGGGCGGGACGCGCGGCGGGCGGCGGGGGCGTGTCGTAGCGGCCGCGGGGGCACGGTCGGCGGCGAGGATGGGCCGGACCGACGAGGGAGGCTGCGGTGCAGGCGAGGAAGCTGCGGAGATTCGAGGCGCGCGCCGCGGACCGGCTGATCTTCTTCTCGGACGCCGTGGTGGCGATCGCCATCACCCTGCTGGCACTCGAACTGCCGGTGCCGGAGGGGCCGACGGTCGCCGCGTTGCGCTCCGCCGTCCACGACGACCTCGGCCACTACACGGCCTTCCTGATCAGCTTCGCCGTGATCGGCGCCGCCTGGGGCCAGCACAACCGGGCCTTCCGGTACACCGAGCGCGCCGACGACCGGTTACGGGCCCTCAACGCGGGCTGGCTGCTCACGATCGTGCTCAACCCCTTCGCCACCAAGCTGCTCACCACCGAGGGGGACGACACCGACACCGTCGGCCTGCGGTTCGGGTTCTACGCCCTGCTGCAGTGCCTGGCGCACGCCTCGGTGATCGCGATGGAGCGCCGGATGACGACGCGGCAGCTCCGCGACCGCGACGTCCCGCCCGAACTGGTCGCCGCCGGGGACCCGGTGCTGTACGGGCTGCTGCTGGGCTTCGGCCTGTCCGTTCCGCTGTTCTTCGCGACCCAGTACGCCTGGATCCTCTGGATCGTCGTCCCCGTCGGGGCCGGGCAGCTCTCCCGGTACCGCGCCCGGACGGCCGCCGCCGACTGACCGGGCGCCGCCGCCCGCTGCCGGAACGGCCCCTGCCGGGAAGGTGCCCGGAGTCGCGAAGGGTGCCCGGTGCCGGGACGGTCCGCCGCCGGGACGGTCCGCCGTACGCCGCGAGGTGGAGGCCGCACGGCTCCGGGATTGGTCTCCGGGCGTATGCGGGCGCGACCTCCGAGCGATGCGGCGGCGGGCCCCGCCCGGCCAGCATGGCCGGGTGATCGAGGACATGACGTGGTTTCGGATGACCGTGCCGGAGCTCCTGGCGGTGCTGGGGGCGGTGGCGTTGGTGCTGGCCCGGTGGCTGCCGCCGGCGGCCCGGCGGGTGGTGGCGGTGGCCGGTGGCGGTGCCGTCCTGGTGGGCGGCACGGTGGCGGCGCTGACCGGTGGACTCCGCTGGCAGCTGGCGCCGGTGTTCGCCACGGCGGTGCTGGTCGCGCCGTTCGCCGTCGCCCCGCTGCTGCCGCGGCGGCCGGGCCGCACGCCGCGCCGGGCGCGCCGGTGGCTCGCGGTGCCGGCCTCGGCGGTCTGCCTGCTGCTGGTCGCGGCGGGCCCGGCGGCGGCCTGGGCCTTCCCGGTGCCGGAGTTCCCGCGGCCGACCGGCCCGTACGCGGTGGGCACCCGGGTGGTGGAGTGGACGGACGGGCAGCGTCCGGAGCCGGCCACCGACGACCCCGACGACCGGCGCACCGTGGTCGTCCAGCTCTGCCGCCCGGCCGAGCCCGCCGCCGGCGCCGCTCGCGCCCGCTACCTGGGGCGGACGGCGCAGGAGTCCCGGACGGTCGCCGACGCCCTGGCCGGGTACGCCGGGCTCCCGGGCCTCCTGCTCGACGGGCCGGCCCGCGCCCGGACCCGGGCGGTGCCCGACGCCGCGGTGGCGGCCCGCGGCGGGCGGTTCCCCGTGGTGCTGTTCTCGCCGGGTCTGGGAGGCGTGCGCGGTCAGAACACCGCCTGGGCGGAGGAACTGGCCAGTCACGGCTACGTGGTGGCCGGCCTCGACCACCCCTACGACTCGGCCGCCGTGGTGCTGGCCGGCGGCCGGACGGTCCGCACCCGGGTGACGGCCACCGGCGACCGGGCCGAGGACGAGCGGCGGGCGGTCGGATGGAAGGAGGTCCGGGCCGCCGATCTCGGCTTCGTCCTCGGCCGGCTGCAGCGGATCGGGCGCGGACAGGACGCGGACCCGCTGGCCGGCCGCCTCGACACCGAGCGGGTCGCGGCGGCGGGTCACTCGCTCGGCGGGGCCGCCGCGCTGCTGGCCGCCCGCCGGGACGCGGGCTTCGCCGCCGCGATCGACCTGGACGGCGCCCCGCACGACCCCGACCCGCAGCCCCTCCACCGGCCGGTCCTCGCCCTCACCCAGGAGATCGGGCCGCAGACCGACCCGGACTACCTGCCCGCCCTGCAGAAGGTCCTCGATCGCGACACCGCGGTCTCCTACCGGCTCACCGTGCCCGGCACCGCGCACCTCACCTTCACCGACGCGCCGCTCTACCTGCCGCCGGCGCCGTCCCTGGTCGGCACCCTCGACCGCACCGACGGGCCCCGGCTGACCGCGGCCGCGTGCCTGGCCTTCCTGGACGCCGTCCTGCGCGACCGGCCGGGCGACCCGGCGGCTGCCCTCGCCCCGCTCGGCGAGCTCACCGTCCACCACGGGCAGGGACCGGGCTGACCGGCGGGGCGAGCGGCGAGCGTCCGGCGGGCCCGCTGACACCGGCGGTGCGCCGGGGTGGAAATGGGGCGACCGGCGCACCGTCGTCCTGGCATCCTGGGCGTGTGGAGAGAGCGGAGATCCGGATCGAGTTCGTCCCCGAGCTGCACGTCTTCGTGAACGCGCGCAGGCGGACGGGCCGGTCGGCGGTGACGACCGACGGCAGTTCGACCCTCGGGCACGTGGTGGAGTCGCTCGGCGTCCCGCTGACCGAGGTGGGCGGCCTCGTCGTGGACGGTGCGCCCGCGGACACCTCCCACGTGCCCGCGGCGGGCGAGGAAGTGGCCGTGCTCGCCGTCGCCCGGCCGCAGCTGCTCGCCGGGCCGCCGCGCTTCCTGCTCGACGTCCACCTGGGCACCCTGGCCCGGCGGCTGCGGCTGCTCGGGGTGGACGCCGCCTACGAGAGCACCGACATCGGCGACCCGGCGCTGGCGGCCCGCTCGGCCGCCGAGCAGCGCGTGCTGCTCTCCCGGGACCGCGGGCTGCTGCACCGCCGCGAGCTGTGGGCCGGCGCCTACGTGTACAGCCACCGCCCCGCCGACCAACTGCGGGACGTGCTCTCCCGGTTCGCTCCCCCGCTGGCCCCGTGGACGCGCTGCACCGCCTGCAACGGGACGCTGCGCGAGGCCGACAAGACCTCGGTGCGCGAGCACCTGGAGCACGGCACCGAGCGTTCGTACGACGTCTTCGCCCAGTGCACGGCCTGCGACCAGGTGTACTGGCGCGGCGCCCACCACGAGCAGCTGAGCGGCATCGTCACCGAGGCGGTGGCGGAGTTCGGCGACGGAACGGCGGACGGGGCGGCTCCGTCCGGGCCGCTGCACACCTCGGTGGCCGCACAGCGCCGCCGCCCGGACGGGGCAGCGGTGGGCGCCGGGCCTGCCTGAGCGGGGTCCGCCGGGCAGCGCACCCGGTCGCCGTCCGACCGGTCCTCAGGCCGGGGGCAGGCAGGCGTCCCGGAGGCGGTGGAGGGTGGTGCGCATCCCCGCCCGGTTGCGTTCCGCGCGCTGCGCGGCGGGCGTGCCGGAGAAGACCAGCCCGAGGGTCTCCGCCACGGCCGCTCCCGCACCGCCGCGCCGCTGGTCGATCCAGTACTCGGTGACCAGCGTGCCGTCGCCCTGCGCTTCGAGGCGGTAGCCCCAGCGGGCCACCGGCAGGCCGAAGGTGGTGACGTCGAAGGCGAACTCGCGCTCCGGCTCGGCGACGACGATCCGGCAGGTCGTGAACCAGACCCAGCCGGCCCGCCGGTTGAAGCCGACGAAGTTCCGGCCGCGCCGCCAGACACCCACCACCTCGGGGCTGAACTCCTTCATCCGGCGCACGTCGGCGAGCAGCGCGTACACCGCGTCCGGCGGGACGGCGGGGAACTCCAACGACTCCTCGACGGTCCAGATCCGCGCGGCACCCATCGGCCGGTCTCCTCCCCCTGCGGTGTACGCGAGGCGGCCACCGCCCCCGCGGGCAGCACGATACGCGTGGGCGCCCCACGGCGGTATCCGCCCCGCGGCCGCCGCGGCCGCGGGGGGCGAACGGGCGGGTTGTTCGACGCAGAAGAGCGCCCTGCGGGCGGCCCCGGCCGTCAACCCCGGGCAGCCGGTGACGCGGACGACGGCCTGTTCCCCCGGCAGCAGGGTCAGCAGCCCGCGGTCGGCCTCGGCGGCCGGGTCGATCCGGTCCGCCTGGAGCAGCAGGTCGCGAACGAGGGTGCGGGCGGTGACCACCACCTCCGCCGTGTCGCCGCCGCCCTCGACGGAGCGCACCGCGACGTCGAAGTCCGGCTGCGGGTAGCCGAACAGCCGGTCGGTGACGGCGAAGTGCACGGCCCGCAGCCCGTCGGCGTCGACGGCCAGGTACTCCTTCGCCGAGCCCTCGGACGGGGCGAGGGCGGGCGGCACGGTCAGCCGGGTGACCGAACCGGGTGCGACGACGGCCTCGGCGGCCGTGTCGGCGGTGAGGGTGCCGTCCGCGGTGAGGCGGCGCAGGCGCAGTGCGGGCGTCCACGGTTCGGCGGCCTGGTTGACGAGCACGATCTCGAGGGCGCCGTCCGCGGCGGGCTGCACGGTGAGCAGGCGGTCGGCGTAGAGGCGGCGCAGCTCGTACCAGAGCGGCTTGCGCCGGCCGTCGCCGTCGACGGCGGCCCAGGAGGAGACCGGCCAGCAGTCGTTGAGCTGCCAGACGACGGTGCCCGCGCAGCGCGGCCAGTGGGAGCGCCAGTGCTCGATGCCGGTGGCGATCGCGCGGGCCTGGACGAGCTGGGCGAGGTAGTGCCATCGGTCGAAGTCGGCGGGCGGTTCGAAGTGCCGGGCGATGCCGCGGTCGAGCTTGCCGTTGCCGTCCTCGGCCTTCTGGTGGTGGAGCATGCCGGGCGAGTCGGGGGCGAGGTCCTCGCCGGTCAGGGCGCGCTGCAGGGTGGCGAGGGCAGGGGGCGCCTGCCAGCCGAATTCGGCGACGAACCGGGGGACGCTGTCGCGGTACTCGCTGTAGTCACGGCGGTTCCACACCTCCCAGGAGTGGTGGGTGCCGTGGTCGGGGTCGTTGGGGTGGTGGTCCCAGGAGCCGGACCAGGGGCTGCCGGCGCTGTAGGGGCGGGTGGGGTCGAGTTCGGCGACGATGCGGGGCAGCAGGCCGAGGTAGTAGCCCTCGCCCCAGGAGTCGCCGGCGAGTTCGGGCTCCCAGCCCCAGTCGCGGAAGCCCCAGAGGTTCTCGTTGTTGCCGTTCCACAGGACGAGCGAGGGGTGGGGCGCCAGTCGGGTGACGTTGTCCCGGGCCTCGGCCTCGATCTCGCCGCGCAGCGGCTGCTCCTCGGGGTAGGCGGCGCAGGCGAAGAGGAAGTCCTGCCAGACCATCAGACCGAGTTCGTCGCAGGTGTCGTAGAAGGCCTCGTCCTCGTAGATGCCGCCGCCCCAGACCCGGATCAGGTCGATGTTGGCCTCGGCGGCCTGGGTGAGGCGGGTGCGGTAGCGCTCGGGGGTGACGCGGGTGACGAGGGTGTCGTCGGGGATCCAGTTGGCGCCGCGGACGAAGAGGCGTTCGCCGTTGACGACGAGGGTGAAGCCGGTGCCGTGTTCGTCGGTGCTGCGGTCGAGTTCGACGGTGCGGAAGCCGATCCGCCGCTGCCAGGTGTCCAGTGTCCCGCTGCCGTCGGCGAGGGTGACGTCCAGGTCGTACAGGGGTTGGTCGCCGCGGCCGCGGGGCCACCACAGGGCGGCGTCGGGGACGTCGAGGACGAGGATGCCGGTGTCGCCGTCGAGGGCGGTCTCCGTGGTGTGTCCGGCGGCGGTGGCGCGGACGGTGAGCGGGCGTCCGGCGCCGGTGGCGGTGCGCTCGACGGCGAGGTGGAGCTCGACCCGGCCGGTGCTGCCGTGCACGGTGACCAGCGGGCGCACCTCGGCCAGGCGGGCGGTGGACCAGTGTTCGAGCCGGGCGGGCCGCCAGATGCCGGAGGTCGGCAGGGTGGGGCCCCAGTCCCAGCCGAAGCTGCTGGCCATCTTGCGGATGTACTGGAACGGCTCCGGATAGACGTTGGGGCGGGCGCCGGTGGTTGCGCGGACCTCGTCCGCCTCCTGGTAGGGACTGGTGAACCGGACGGCGAGGTCGCCGGTGAGGCCGGTGGTGTCGAACCGGTACGTGCGGTGCATGTTGCGGGTACGGCCGAGTTCGGTGCCGGCCAGGGTGATCCGGGCGGCGGTGTCCAGACCCTCGAAGACCAGGTCGGTGCGCTCGTGGCTGCTGCCGTGGTCGAGCCGGGTGGAGTACGTCCAGTCGCGGCGGCCGATCCAGGCGGCGTCCTTCTCGTTGGTGTGGAGGTACGGGTCGGCGAGCAGCCCGGCGTTCAGCAGGTCGGTGTGGACGCAGCCCGGGACCTGGGCGGGGAGGAGTCCGCCGTCGTGGTGCAGGCTCCAGCCCCGGTCGAGCTGGGTGACGTCCTTCATGTGCGGCTCCTGTTCGCTTGGCCGGGCAGGGGGGTGACTGCCGCGGGTGCGGTGCGGCTGTGGTGCGAGCAACCGTAGCCCGGCCGTTCGGTTCTGTCTATAAACCGGTTCAGTTTGTTCATTGCGACGAGAATATCCGTCATGAGCTGCAAGATTGCCGGGCCGGCCTCGGCGCGCCCCACAGGATCGCGCGATAATTCGCCACATGAACTTTACCGGTTTGGTGCGATCGTCCGCCGGCCGCTCACCCGGCCGGCACGCGCTGCGCCGCGGCCCACTCCGCGTTGAGCTCGGCGAAGTAGCCGTCGCGGTCGCCGGGTGCGGCGCCGCGTGCGATGTCGATCAGCCTGCGGCGGTAGTCGGGGGTGTCGAGGCCGATGCCGGCGGCCTTGTCGATCCTGCTGACATCGGCCGTCCGGTCCTGGGCCTGAGCGACGATCCGCACACCGCGCTCGTCGAAGGGCTTCAGGACGGCCGGTAGCGGCGTCCCCTTGACCGTGGAGATCACCTGTTCGTCCTGCGCGCTGCCCGAGCGGGTGAGGAACCAGTCGATCCAGGCCCGCGCCGCGTCCTGGTGCCGGGAGTGCTTGTTGACGGCGAACTTGTAGTCGGGCTCGACGACCGCGCAGTGGTGGCTGTTCTTCTGCACCGGGAAGGGCATGAAGCCGATCTCGGCGGGATCGTGCCCGGCGGCCCGGGCGGCCGCCTGCATCTGCGGCACGGCCCATGACCCCAGCAGCATCGCACCGATCCGCCCGCCGCCCATGAGCGCCTTGGAGGTCTCCCAGTCGGTGGCGGTGGGGTCGCCCTCGGAGAGCTTCTGGTGCACCACGTCGTAGAGCAGTCCGTCGATCGCGTTCAGGTCCTGGCCGGCGCTCCACGGCCGGGCGGTGTCGGCCAGTTGGTCCTTGGCGGTGTTGCTGCAGCTCGGGGCACCGATCAGGTCCGTCCACTGGCGCAGCGGCCAGCCGTCCTTGTAGTTGGTGTAGTACGGGACGGCCCCGGTGCGGGTCTTGATCGCCTTGAGATCGGCGAGGAAGTCCGCGGCGCTCCGCGGCCAGTCGGTGATCCCGGCCTGCTCCCAGACCGCCTTGTTGTAGACGAGCCCGGTGGCCATGCCGATGCCTGCGACGCCGTAGACCCGGCCGCCGACATCGGCGTACTCGGTGAAGTCGAAGCTCTGGGCGAGGTCGGTCGCGGAGCCGAGCGGTGCGAAGTAGGCCGGGAACTGGCTCACCGACAGGCTGTTGGGGATCAGCAGCACATCGCCGTACGTCCCCGCCTTCATCCGGAGGGTCGCCTCACCCTCGTAATCGGTGAGCCCCTCGAACCTCACGGTGACGCCGGGGTACTCCTTGCGGAAGGCATCGGCGTACCGCTTGAAGGTGCCGTCCTTGATCCGGTCGGTCCGGTTGGTCAGCACGGTGATCTCGCCGGAGACCGCGGCCGGGTCGGGCGGCGCGATCGGGGAGGTCGGGCCGACGGCGCCCTGGCCGCCACAGGCCGTCAGCACCGCGGCGGTCGCGGCCCAGACGGCTGTCCATCGTCTTCGCATGTCGGGTGGTTCCTCTGCACGGGTCGTTCGGAGCACGGAGGGGACGGCGCCGCACGGCGGCCGGCGGACCGGGCGCGGCGCCGTCCCGTGAGGGGTGGACGGATCAGATCGCGGGGACCTGGACCCAGAAGCGGGTGTCGTTGCCGAGGTTGGCGGAGTCCGCGTCGAGCTGAGCCTTGATCCAGTACACGGCGGCCCTGTACGCGGCGATGTCGGCCGTGTTCGGGCTGGACAGGCCGGAGGCGCCGTTGCGGTGGCCCGCGAACCAGGTGTCCAGGCCGTAGTGGCTCTGACTCTGGTGCAGGCAGGAGACGTCCTGGCCGAGGCTGCTGTTGAGCGCGGCGCCGTTGTTGTACTGCCCGGCCCCCTGCCCGCCGAACTGGGCACAGGCGGACCGCAGCATCAGCCAGTTCTGCTTGAAGATGCCGAAGTTGGCGGCGTCACCGCTCTTGTTGTCGCCGTAAGGGTAGGCGGTGTCCATCCGTTCGGTCTCCAGCATGGCCACCGCGAGGTCGAGGCTGCTGCCGCCCGCGTTCCGGACCTGCTGCTTGCGGCTGCCGAGGCCGCCGACGGTGTACGAGCCGCAGGTCGCTCCGGACGGGCAGGCCGAACTGCCGGAGCCGGAACCGGAATCGGAGCCGGTGCGGACCACGCAGGACCGGTTGTTCTCCCAGCCCCAGCCGTCCCCGTCCGGATCGCTCGCGCTCCCGTTGGCGCAGTACGGGTAGCCGTTCGGCGCCGTCCCGGCGTCCGAGCCGGTGCGGACCACGCAGGACCGATTGTTCTCCCAGCCCCAGCCGTCCCCGTCCGGGTCGCTCGCGCTCCCGTTGGCGCAGTACGGGTAGCCGTTCGGCGCCGTCTCGGCGGCGGCGGTCGGGGCGAGCGCGAGGGTGAGCGCGGCGAGGGTGCCGACGGCACTGCCGAGCAGCGATGCGGTGCGCCTCATGGGGGTGTCCTCTCTCTCCTGTGTGCACGGGTGGTGGGGCTCCGGCCCGCGGCCGCCGCGTGCGGCGGAACGGCGGCGGGCCGGAGCACGTCGGAGTCAGAAGGTGCTGCAGACCTGGCCGTTGAGGCGGAAGTCCGCCGGTGCGCCGTTGGTGCCCGGGACGGAGGAGGCGCTGAAGCCGAAGTTGACGCTCGCGCCCGGTGCGACGACCGTGTTGTAGCCGGAGGGGTTGGTGGCGACGACCTGCTTGCCGCTCTGCGTCCAGCCGGCGTTCCACATCTGGGTGATCCGCTGGTCGCCGGGGAAGGCGAAGGCCAGCTGCCAGCCGTCGACGGCAGTCGTGCCGGTGTTCTTCACCGTCACGTCGCCGTTGAAGCTGGTGCCCCAGTCCGAGAGGCCGTAGTGGACCGAACACGGGCCGACCGCCGGAGAGCCGGTGGCACTGGGACTCGCGGAACCGGAGGGCGAGACCGAGGCCGACGCGGACGGCGACGGCGACGAGGAGGAGGGCGACGAGGAGGGCGTTGCGGACGGCACGGTCGGTCCGCTCTTGGCGGCCATCCGATCGGAGTGGGCGCGGAAGACCGCGAGCTCGGCCGCCCCGGCCATGACGCCGAACTTCCCGTCGACGTTGTGGTCCTCGTACCACCAGAAGGCACTGCCGTCACCGCCGGCCGCCTCGAAGTCCGCGTAGATCGCACTCCACCAGGCGGAACGGTCGACGTTGTGCACGTTGAACTCGCCCATGAAGAAGGGCTTTCCGACCAGATTGTGCGAGTCGGAGATCCACGACCGGATCAGCGCCTTGGTCTGGTCGATCGTCAGATTCGCCCAGGACTCCGTCGGGTACGGGTGCGCCGAGGTGTAGTCGATGTACGGCGACTGCTGCACCTGCACGAACGGGTTGCCCTCGTCTCCGCCGAAGCCGTACGAGGTGCCGTGTCCCTCGAGGCCGACGCCGACCATGTGGGTGGTGTCGATCCCCTTCACGAAGGCGCCCATCTCGTCGACCCAGGCGCGCAGCGTGGTGCCGAGGACGTTCTCGGCGGCGCTCTGCCCCTCGTAGCGGGGTTCGTTCATCAGGTCCCAGGCGAAGATCGTGGGATCGTCCTTGTACTTCACGCCGCTGTAGTGGTTGGTGCGGTTCAGGGCGTAATCGACGTAGTTCTTGTACGAGGTGAAGCAGCCGGGGCAGCGGCTCCGGTCGAAGAAGGCCGCGCGGCCGGGCTGGCCACCGGACAGGCCCTCCCAGCGGAGCCTGGCGTCGATGCCGCCGTACGCCTCCCAGTAGTTCTCGAACACCGGGACCAGCCTGAGGTTGTGCGCCTTGGCGGAGACGAGGATGTAGTCGAAGAGCGCGAACTGCTGCTCGTCGTAGACGCCCTTGCTCGTCTCGAAGCCGTGCCAGCTCTCGTGGTTGAACATCCACAGCCGGACGACGTCCACCTTGTCGGCCTGCAGGTTCGCGAAGTGGGCGTCGATCCGGGCCTTGTCCATGAACTGGCTCTCGGTGTCCCCGGACGCGGCGCCGTAGGCGAACATGTCGTAGGTGTTGGTACCGGCGAAGTAGTACTCCTTGCCGTTCAGGCAGAAGTGGATGCCGCAGCGGGTGGCGAAGGCCTCGGCCACGCCGGTGCTGCCGTCGGCAGCGGAGGCGGTCGCCCTGAGGCCGGCGAGGCCGGCCAGGGCGAGGACGCCGGCGAGCAGCAGCGCCAGGGGCCGCAGGCGGCCGGCGCCGGGGTGGGGGTGATGGTGCACGCGCTTCCCTTTCGTCCCGGGGTGGGATGGGTGATGGGGCGTGGACCCGGCGGCGCGGCGCGCCCGGAGGACGCGGGAGCTGCCGGGGCGGTGCGGGCCGCACGGCGCGAGGGCGCCGGGGTGCGGACGGGGCGGCGGTGCGGACGGGGTGTTGGGGCGTCCGTCCGCACCGCGTCAGTGGCTGCGCCGGGCGTGCCGCGACCGGCCGCGAGGTACCGGAACGGCTCGGTTCGGCACGGCACGGCCGTTCGACGGCACGGAGTGGGTGCGACGGCGCAGGGGCGGGGCGAGACGGTGCGGAGGGACCCGGGCGAGAGGTGGCCGCCCGCGGTCGCACCGTGCTGCACTTAACCGCTTAACTGAGAGCCACCGTATGGTCCGCATCACAGCTGTGTCAACAGTCGGTTAACCGGTTTCCTAACTTGACCGAACATTCGGCCCGGGGCGGCAGACACCGCCGGTGCCGGCCGTAGTAGCTTGAGGGAGGTACAGCGGCTTCATCGGTTCAGAAGGGTCTCGTGGATCAGGTGTCCCAGCAGCAGAGTCCTCCGGCACGGCGACCCACCATCAGCGACATCGCCCGGATCGTCGGGGTGTCCAAGGTGTCGGTCTCCAACGCGCTGAACGGGCAGCCCGGCGTCTCCGAGGCGACCCGGCAGCGGATCGTCGCCGTCGCCGAGGAGATCGGCTTCGTCCGCAACAGCGCCGCCCGGGCGCTCAGCGGGGCGAAGGCCGCCGCGGTGGGCCTGGCGCTGTGCCGGCCGGCGCGCATGCTCGGCACCGAGCCCTTCTTCATGGAGCTCATCGGCGGGATCGAGAACGTACTGTCGGACGCGTCCTATTCGCTGGCGCTCCAGGTCGTGTCGGACCACGAGCGCGGCCTCGAGGCCTACCGCCGCTGGTGGGGCGAACGGCACATCGACGGCGCGATCCTGGTCGACCTGCGCGAGGACGACGACCGGGTCCCCGCCCTGGAGCAGATGGGCCTGCCCACGGTGGTGATCGGCCACCCCTCCGGCTCCGGCTCGCTGACCCCCGTCTGGTCCGACGACGCCGCCGCCGTCCGGGAGACGGTGGAGTACCTGGCTGCCCTCGGCCACCGCCGGATCGGCCGGGTGGCGGGCCTGCCGGGCCTGGTGCACACCTCGATCCGCGACCGCGCCTTCGCCGAGGTCTGCACCGAGCTGGGCGTGGAGGCCGTGCCCACCGTGCACACCGACTACACCGGAGAGGACGGCGCCCGCGCGACCCGGCGCCTGCTGCTCTCCCCCGTGCGCCCCACGGCGGTGCTGTACGACAACGACATCACCGCGGTCGCCGGGCTCTCGGTCGCCCAGGAGATGGGCCTTCAGGTCCCCCGTGACCTGTCGATCGTCGCCTGGGACGATTCGCCGCTGGTCCAGGTGGTACGTCCGGCCCTCACCGCGCTCACCCGCGACATCCACGCCTACGGCGCGCATGCGGCGCGCACCCTGCTCGCACTGATCGCCGGGCAGTCGGACGGCGGCTACGAGGACCTCGCCCCGCGGCTCACCCCGCGCGGCAGCACCGCGGCACCGTCGGCCTGACCGGGGCCGGGGCCCGGTGGCCGGTGTCCGCCCGGCTCGGGCCGGCTCAGGCGGGGCGGGGCGGCGGCGGGGTGGTGCCGCGCGGAACCAGGACGGGGGCCCCGAAGACCCGGGACGGCGCGTGCCCGCTGTCCAGCAGTTCGAGCAGGCAGCGGGCGACCTCGGCACCGAAGGCGAACGGGTCGTGGCTGAGCGCGGAGAGAGCGGGCCAGGTGATCCGGCACAGGTCGGAGTCGTCCCATGCGACCAGGGACACGTCCGCCGGCACGCGGAGTCCCATCTCGGCGGCCACCGCGACACCGGCCACCGCCATGATGTCGTTGTCGTAGAGGATCGCCGTCGGCCG
Organism: Kitasatospora arboriphila; assembly: GCF_039528095.1. Classification (NCBI taxonomy): domain Bacteria; kingdom Bacillati; phylum Actinomycetota; class Actinomycetes; order Kitasatosporales; family Streptomycetaceae; genus Kitasatospora; species Kitasatospora arboriphila. The sequence goes on along the minus strand of NZ_BAAALD010000007.1, from coordinate 100,591 downwards.
GTCGCCGGCAGCGAGCAGTGCCCGCGTCGCCCGGGCCCCGCCGTGCGCGGACAGGTCGGTGTGCACAGCGGGCCCACCCGCCAGGTCCAGCTCCGCCGCGGTGGCCTCGAAGGCCTGCGCCCGCTGGATGCTGCGGCCGAGCGACGCGGGTCCGCGGACGTGGGCGATCCGGCGGTGGCCGAGGGCGGCCAGGTAGCGGACGGCCTCGGCCGTCGCCGCGGCATCGTCACCGGAGACCGCCGGGAAGGGCCCGCTGAACTCGGGCGGGGCCACCGCCACCACCGGCATGCCCAGGTGGTGCACCGCCTCGATCCGCGGATCGTCCGCCGAAACCCCGATCAGGACCGAGCCGTTGACCCGCCCGGACTGCCACCACTGGCGGTACAGCGCGACCTCCGCCTCCCGGGAGGCGGCGATGTGCAGCAGCAGGGAGCAGGACCGCTCGGTCAGCACGCTCTCGATGCCGCCGATCAGCGCCATGTGCACTGAGTCCAGGCCGGTGCCGACCGTGTCGCGCGCGATCGCCATCCCGATGGTGTGCACCTGCGCACCGCGGGCGAGCGAGCGGGCCGCGAGATTGGGCGACCACCCGAGCTCCTTCGCCGCCTCGACGATCCGGCTGCGGGTCTCCGCCGAGACACCGGGCCGGTCGTTGAGTGCGAGCGAGACCGCCCCCGCCGACACCCCGGCGCGGGCGGCGACGTCCCGGATCGTCACCCGGCGTCCCATGGTGCATCCCTCTCCGTCGACCCGATGGGCGGCCGCGGGCGCGGCTCGCACCGCCCATCCTGTCAGGTCGGCGGCTCCGATCGGGACACGGCGTCCGCCGCCGGGCGCCGAACCGGGACGGGTCGGGGCGACGGGTCAGTCGGAACCGCTCATCGCCCGGGCGTGTGCGGCGAACAGCCGGGCGGTGGTGACGGTCGGGTTGGCGGGGTCGTTGTTCCACATCACGCGGTGGCCGTCGTAGTCGGGGTAGAAGGAGCCGTCGTCGACGCGGGAGGTGAGCAGCCAGAACTGGTCGCCGGCGCCGCCGCCGCTTCGGACGGCATCGGTCCAGGCGGCGTAGGCGCGGTCGCGGGCCGCGGTGTCGGGGATGTCGCGTCCGGCGTCGATCTGCAGCCCGAACTCCTCGACGACGACGGGCTTGCCCATGGCGCGGCCGTCCCGGAGGTGGTCCTCGATCCAGCGGGTGCCCCAGGCCGTGGCGTCGGTGCCCGGCTTGGAGCCGCTGGTCTCGCCCCAGTTCTGCGGGTAGACGTGGACGGTGCCGTAGTCGACGGCCGGCAGTGCGGTGAGCTTCCGCCAGTCCGCGCCCTCGTAGTCGGAGTACGGGTAGTCGGCGTGGTCGGCCTCGCCGTAGAAGCCCTCGTCCCCGACGGCCAGCAGTTGGCGGGGCGCGAGCTTCTTGACGTGCTCGCTCATCTCCGCGGCCCAGGCGAGCAGGGTGCGGCCGCTCTTGTCGCTGCGGCAGCGCGGCTCGTTGGCGAGCTCGAAGGCCATCACCGTCGGGTCCTCGCAGTAGCGCAGCCCGGTGTAGGGGTTGCGGTGCCGGACGAGGTGCTCGGCCCACGAGCGGTAGCAGGCCCTGATGCCGGGGTCGGTGTAGAAGCGGTCGTGGTGGGTGCCGTCCCCGTAGGAGTCGTCGGGGAGGCCGAGGAACCACTGGACGTACTGCTGCATGCCGCCGTAGTCCGGCCAGTTGTTGACCAGCGGGAGGACGAGGCGCAGGCCGAGCTGTCCGGCCTTGTGGACGGCGTAGTCGAGGGAGTCGAGCGCGGCGTCGTCGTAGGCGTAGGGCTTGGGCTGCAGCGGTCGGTACGAGTGGCCGGCGCCGTCGGCGAAGGCCCAGGCGCGGATGACGCCGAGGCCCATGGCGGCTGCGTCGTTCAGCACCGCGTCGATCATGTAGTGGGACTGCTGGTGCAGGTAGTAGCAGTTGGTGCCGGCAAAGCGGAACGGCTGTCCACCGAGGCGGAGTTCGCCGCGCCGGGCGGTGACGAAGCCCCGGTCGGCGCGGCGGGCGGCGGTGTCGGCGGCTGCGGCGGGGGCGGCGAGGGCCGTCGCGGAGGTGGCGGCGAGGCCGGCGGCGGCCGCGGCGCCCAGCAGAGTGCGGCGGCTGGGGCGGGTGGTGCCGGACAGGGTCATGGTGGTCCTCGGGAGGCGGGGCGCAGGCTGCGCCGGTCGGGTGGGAGTGGTGCCGGCAGTACGCGGTGGGCGGAGGGTCAGGCGGGCACGCGGGCGCGGTAGAGCGTGGCGTGCCCGTCGAGCCGGACGGCGGTGGCGGCCGGGAGGTAGGCACTGCTGCCCCGGTGGAGAGCGAGCGCGGGGCCGTCCGGCTGGCCGAGGCGGGCGGTGCCGCCGGTGCAGAGCAGGATCTGCGGGCCGTGGTCGCGGAGGTCGGCGGTACCGGCGAGGTCGAGCCGCGAGAGGGCGAACTCGGCGGCGGGGGCCGGGTAGTGGGTCTCGCCGCGGGTGTCGCTGCGGGGTGACAGCACGTCCGGCTCGGTGGGCCGGAAGTCGACGACGGCGGCGAGCGCGTCGGTGTCGACGTGCTTGGGGGTCAGTCCGCAGCGCAGCACGTTGTCGGAGTTGGCCATGATCTCGACGCCGGTGCCGTGCAGGTAGGCGTGCGGGAGGCGGGCGTCCAGGTGGATCGCCTGACCCGGCCGCAGGTGGACGTGGTTGAGCAGCAGGGCGGCGACCAGACCGGGGTCGCCGGGGTAGTCGCGGGCGGCGGCTGCATAGGCGGCGTAGGTGCGGGTGTGCGGGCCGGGCTGCTCGGCGGCGCGGGCCAGCGCGGTGGTGAGTTCGGTGGCGGCGCCGGTGGCACGGGCCCGGCCGGGGCCGAGTGCCTCGGTGAGGACGGTGCGCAACGCGGTGGCCGGCTCACCGGCACGCAGCAGGTCCAGCCAGGGGCGGAGTGCGGGGACGTGCAGCGGGGCGAGCAGTTCGGCGGTGGCGGCAGGGTGCCGGAAGCCGCACAGGGCGTCGAAGTCGTCGAGGGCGCACAGCAATTCGGGCTTGTGGTGGCGGTCCCGGTAGAGCCGGTGCGGGGCGTCGAGCGGGATTCCGGCGGCCTCCTCGGCGGCGTACCCGGCCTCCGCCTGGGCGGCGGTGGGGTGGACCTGGACGGAGAGGGCGTGCTCGGCGGCGAGGACCTTCAGCAGGAAGGGGAGGCGGGCGCCGAAGCGGCCGGCGGTGGCGGCGCCGAGTTCGCGCCCCGGGTCGCGGGCGATGACGTCGGTCAGGTCTTCGGAGCCGGTGCCGCGGTGCAGCCGCGAGGGGGCCTGGGGGTGGGCGCCGAGCCAGAGTTCGGCCTGCGGCTGCCCGGTGGGCGGGGTGCCGAGGAGTGCGGGGACGGCGGTGGTGGAGCCCCAGGCGTAGGGGCGGATCCGGTTGGTGAGCAGGCCGGCGGCGGGACGGTGCTCGGTCATGGGTGCTCCGGTTCGGGTGGTCCGGTCCGCCCCCGCCATTCCTGACCCTCAACAGGGAGGCGGGGGCGGACCGGGGTCTGGTGGTGGCGGCTCAGGCGGCGCGGGGCGGCGCGCTGCTGCCGCGCGGGACGAGGACGGGGGTCGGTGCGGGGCCCGGGGTGACGGGCCTGCGGTCGATCAGGTCGTAGAGGCTGCGGACGACCTGGGCTCCGAAGCCGTGCACGTCGTGGCTCATGGCGGAGAGCGGCGGGTGGGTGAGGCGGCACAGCTGGGAGTCGTCCCAGGCGATGAGGCTGAGGTCGCCGGGGATGTGCAGGCCGAGTTCGCGGGCGACGGCGGCACCGGCGACGGCCATGATGTCGTTGTCGTAGATGATCGCGGTGGGCCGGTCCACGGCGGATGCGAGCAGGTCGCGGGTGGCGCGGGCACCGGCCCGGCCGGAGAAGTCGGTGGGCAGGCTGCGGGCCGGTTCGAGTCCGAGATCGGCGGCGGTCCTCTCCAGGGCGCGGGTGCGGATGGCGGTGTGGCCGAGGGCGGGATCACCACCGACCCGGGCGATCCGGCGGTGGCCGAGCAGGGCAAGGTAGCGGACGGCCTCCTCGACGGCGGCGGCGTCGTCCGTCCAGACGGCGGCGGCGCGTCCGTCGGTGAGACCGGGGTGGCCGGCGGCGACGGCGGGCATGCCGAGGCGGGCGAGGGCGGGGATCCTGGGGTCGTCCTCGGTGAGGTCGACGAGGATGCAGCCGGCGACACGGCGGTCCTTCCACCAGGCGCGGTGGACGGCGGTCTCCCGGTCGCGGTCGTGGACGAGCCGCAGCAGCAGCGAGCCGGACCGCTCGGCGATGACGCCGGCGATGCCGGAGATGAACTCCGTGTAGAAGGGTTCGAGGCCGAGTTGGCGGGCGGGCCGGGCGAGGACCAGGCCGACGGTGCCGTCGGCCGGGGTGGCGCGGGCGAGGCGGTGGGCTGCGGTGTGCGGGGTCCAGCCGAGTTCGATGGCGGCGGCACGGATCCGCTCACGGGTCGGTGCGGAGAGCCCGGGCCGGTCGTTGAAGGCCAGCGAGACGGCGCCGGCGGAGACGCCGGCCCGGGCGGCGACGTCGCGGATGGTGATGCGCGGGCTCATCGCTCGTCGCTCCTGGATCCGGGGCGCGGCACCGCGGCACAGGTGCGGTGCCGCGCCGGTCACTTGGTCGATCCGGCGGCGAAGCCGCTGTAGATGAACCGCTGGAGGGCGAGGAACACCACCAGGGTGGGGAGGATGACGAGGACGGTGCCGGCGGAGATCGTCTCCCAGTGCGCTCCGAACGGCCCCTTGAAGCGGAAGAGCGACGTGGAGACGGTGCCGAGTTCGGAGTCCGGCATGTAGAGGAAGGGGATGTAGAAGTCGTTGTAGACGGTGATGCCCTTGATGATGACGACCGTGGCGATGGCCGGCTTCAGCATCGGCAGGATGATCCGCCGGTAGACGGTGAAGCTGTTGGCGCCGTCGAGCCGGGCGGCCTCGTCGAGGGAGACCGGGATCGAGCGGATGAACTGCAGGAACACGTAGATGGAAACGATGTCGGTGCCGAGGTAGAGCAGGATCGGCGCCCAGCGGGTGTTGAACGCGCCGAGGTCGTTGACGATCTGGAAGGTGGCGACCTGGGTGGTGACGCCGGGCACGAGCGTGGCCACCAGGAAGAGCCCCATGACGAGCTTCTTCAGCCGGAACTCGAACCGGTCGACGGCGTACGCCGTCATCGAGCCGATGAGCACCGTGCCGGCGGTCGACACCACGAGGATGACCGTGGTGTTGAGGAAGGCCTGGAGCATCCGGCCCTCATCGAACGCCGTCAGGTAGTTCCCGAGGTTGAGCCAGTTGTCGGGCGGTGTCAGGGGGCCGGTGGTCTGGGCCTCCGTGCCGTCCTTCAGCGAGGTGAAGAGGATGACCACCATCGGCACGAGGACGATCGCACTGGCGATCACCAGCGAGAGGTACTTGGCGGTGCCGCCGGCGGTGATCCGGGGCGTCCGGCGGATCCGGCCGGTCCGGGGCGCAGCGGCGGTGTCGGGAGTGGTCACGAGAGTTCAACCCTCTCCTCCGGCACCAGGCGGCGCTGGATCCAGGTGACGAGCAGGATGACGGCGAGCAGGACGACGGCGCTCGCGGAGGCGAGGCCGACCTTGTCGAACCTGAAGGCGAGCTTGACGGTCTGGATGACGAAGGTCTCGCTGCCGTTGGCGCCGCCGGTCATGATGTACGGGATCTCGAAGACGGCGAGCGAGCCGGAGATCGCGAGGATCGCGCTGAGGCTGATGATCGGTTTGATGCTCGGGGCGATGATGTGCCGGAACTGCTGCCAGCGGTTGGCGCCGTCGAGGGCGGCCGCCTCGTAGAGGTGGCCGGGGATCGACTGGATCGCGCCGAGGAACAGCACCATGTTGAGGCCCGTGTAGCGCCAGACGGAGACGCCGGCGAGCGACTTGTTGACGAGGTCGGGGTCGCCGAGCCACATCTGCCTGCCGTGGTAGCCGAGCAGCTGCAGCACGGAGTCGAGGGTGCCGCCGGGCTGGAAGAAGTACAGGAAGACGAAGCCGATCGCGACGCCGTTCACCAGGTAGGGGAAGAACAGGATCCCCTTGAACAGGTTGCGGAACTTCGTGTTGAAGCTGAGCACAGTGGCGAAGTAGAGCGCGGCCGCGATCTGCACGAAGGACGCCGCGAGGTAGACACCGCTGACCAGGAAGACCTTGAACAGCTCGGGCCGGGTGAAGAGCTGGACGTAGTTGTCCGCGCCGACGTTCTCCTTGGTGGGGCTGAGGCCGTCCCAGTCGGTGAGGCTGTAGCCGAGCATGTCGACGATCGGCAGGTAGGTGAACGTCACCAGGAGGGCGAGCGGGACGAGCAGGTAGAGCCAGGGGGTGAACCACCGGTGCCTGCGGGCGGTTCGCCGGTGCAGCGCCGGCTTCATCGGTGCAGCGGGCTCGGCCGGGGCGACCGCGGCCGGCCCCTGCTTCCTGTCCTTCTGCAGTGCAGTCATCATCGTTCCTTCGTTGAGCACGACGCCCGGAGTGCGGCACGGCGGAGCCCGCCGGCTGGGGAGGTGACGGGCGCTCGCCGCGCCGCCGGTCCGGGGTGGGTCAGCCGGCGACCGTCTTCTGGGCCTCGGACCACTTCTTGTTCAGGTCCGCGAAGTAGCTGTTCTTGTCGCCCTGGGCCGCGCCGCGGGCGATGTCGATCAGCTTCTGCCGGTAGTCCGGGGTGGTCAGGCCGATCTCGGACGCCTTGTCGATCTTGCTGATGACGGCGGCGTTGTCCTGATTCTGACCGAGGAGCAGGGTGACGCCCTTGTCCTCGAAGGGCTTCAGCACGGTCGGCATGGCGCTGCCCTTGACGGAGGAGACGGCCTGCTCGGCCGCGGCGCTGCCGGACTTGTTGATGTACCAGTCGATCCAGGCGCGGGCGGCCTCCTTGTTCTTGGAGTGCACGTTGACCGCGTACTTGTAGTCGGGCTGCAGGATCGTGCAGAGCTTGCCGCCGGTCGCCTGCGGGAACGGCAGGAAGCCGATGTCGTCCGGGTTCTGACCGGCCTTCTTGGCGGCCTCCTGCATCTGCGGGATCGCCCAGGAGCCCAGCACCATGCTGCCGACCTTGCCGGTGGCGAGCAGGTTCTTGGAGTTCTCCCAGTTGGTGGTGGTCGGGTCGTCCTCGCTGAGCTTCTCGTGGACGATGTCGTAGAGCAGCCCGTCGATGGCGTTGAGGTCCTGGCCGGCGGCCCACGGCTGGGCGGTCGTGGCCAGCGCGTCCTTGCCCGCCCGGTTGCAGTTCGGCGCCCCGATGCTGTCGGTCCACTTCTGGATCGGCCAGGCGTCCTTGTAGTTGGTGTAGTACGGGGTCGCCCCGGTCTTCTCCTTGATCGCCTTCAGGTCGGCGATGAACTCCGCGGAGGTCTTCGGCCAGTCGGCGATGCCGGCCTTCTGCCAGAGCGCCTTGTTGTAGACGAAGCCGGTGGCGGTGCCGTAGTTGGGCAGGCCGTAGACCTTGCCCTTGACGGTGGTGTACTCGGTCCAGTTGTACTTCTGCGACAGCTCGGAGGCGTCGCCGAGCGGGGCGAAGAAGTTGGCGTACTGGTTGATCGACACGTTGTCCGGGATGAGCAGCACGTCACCGTAGTTCTCGGTGTTCATGCGGATCTTGGTCTCACCCTCGTAGTCGGTGAGGCCCTCGAACTTGACCTTGACGTTCGGGTAGAGCTCGGCGAACTCGGCGGCGTACTTGTCCAGCGAGCCGTCCTTGATCTGGTCCGTGCGGTTGGTCAGGACCGTGATCGCGCCCGAGACCTTGGCCGGGTCCGAACCCGCGGTGGCCGCGGAGGAGGAACTCCCGCCGCCCTCGCTGCTACAGGCCGTGAGCACAACCATGGCCGCGGCCGCGGCGGCCACCCATCCTCTTCGCATCTTCGTCCGTCCTTCGCGCTGATCGTCCTGGTGATCGGGGAGCAGCCGCCGGAGTCGACGCGGCGACCTGTCTCGGCTGCTGGCTGCTTAACGTAGACGTCACTTTCCAGCCTGTCCATAGACCGGTCAAGATTGATATTCAGGGCTTCTGTTAACAAGCAGCACCTAATTTACTAAACGATTGCCTAACCGAATGACGATTCAATCTCGCCCGAGGACCGTCGGGCGGTCGGCCTGGACATCGTTGTCATCGGCGCTCCAGAATCGAGCGGACCGACCCGGCGCAGCCCTGCCCGAGCGCCGGACGCTCCCCCGTCACACCCGCGGAGACGTCACGATGAGTTACAACAAGGCCCTCGCGGTCGACGACCGGCACACCATCGCCAAGCCCCTGCTGGCGGCACTGGACATCGGCGGGACCAAGATCGCCGGAGGCCTGGTCGACGCGGACGGCACCCTGCTGCACCACGTCCAGCTGCCCACTCCCGCCAGGGGCAGCGCCCGGGAGATGCGGGAAGCGGTGGAGTCGGTCCTCAACGCCCTCGCGGACCACCCGCTGTGGGCCTGCGTCCGCGCGGTGGGCATCGGCAGCGCCGGCCCCGTCGACACCCGGGCGGGCACCGTCAGCCCCGTCAACATCCCCTCCTGGCGGGCCTTCCCGCTCCACGCGGAGGTCACCGCGCACCGTGCGGTCGACGGTCTGCCGGTCGTCCTCGGCGGTGACGCCATCGCGATGACCGCGGCCGAGCACTGGCGCGGCGCAGCCCGCCCGTACCGCAACGCCCTGTGCCTGGTGGTCTCCACCGGCGTCGGAGCCGGGCTCGTCCTCGACGGCCGCCTGCACACCGGCCCGAGCGGCAACGCCGGCCACCTCGGCCACATCAGCGTCGACTTCGCCGGGCGCCCGTGTCCCTGCGGCTCACGCGGCTGCCTGGAAGGCCTCGCCAGCGGCACCGCCATCTCCCGCACCGCCGTCGACAGCGGCTGGCAAGCGCCGGCCGGCGACGCCTCGGCCGCCGCCGTCGCGACCGCCGCCCGACTCGGCGATCCGCTCGCCCTCCGCGCCTACGACCGCGCGGCCCGCGCCCGCGCCGCCGGCATCGCCGCGACCGCCACCCTGGTGGAGATCGACGCCGCCCTCGACGGCGACC
>NZ_BAAALD010000007.1:41468-91553 GCF_039528095.1 Kitasatospora arboriphila | reverse complement strand
CAGGTCGACGCCGCCGTCCTCGGCGGCGGCGTCTCCCAGGCCGGCGACATCCTCTTCGAACCGCTCCGCCGCCACCTCGCCGCGTACGCCACCCTCCCCTTCGCCGCCCACGTCGTTCTCGCCCCCGCCGCCCTCGGCACCGACGCCGGCCTGATCGGCGCCGCCGCACTCGCCCTCCCCGCCCTCGCCGCCGCCGTGCACTGATCAGGGCAAACCTCGACACGGGCGCGGGAACTGCGCGGTCCGGGACGGGCCAACCCCCCAGGGGCGCGTGAGGCACCTCCCGGCCCCCCGCGCCCCTGATGTGGCTTGCCCCTGATGTGCAGCGTGAGCCGCATCCTGGGCTGCGCAGTTCCCCGCGCCCCTGGCCGGTTCGGCCGGACCCGTCGCTGAGCCGCAGCGGGCTGCACGGTGCCAGGGGGTGGCACAGACTGAGGGGTGGATCCCGTCGTAATGGGGCGGGCGGGCGGGCCGTGCGGCACGGCCCTGGCGGGATTGGAGCAGCCGTGCTTCTGGGACTCGCCACCGCGCTCGCGGCGGCCGTGTGCTTCGGCTTCGCCTGTGTGTTCCAGGCCCGCGGCGCGCGGGCCGCGCCGACCGCGGACCGGGTGCGGCCGGGTCTGCTCGTCCGGCTCGCCCGTTCGGGCCCGTTCCTGCTGGGCACCGGGCTCGATGTCGCCGGTTTCGCGCTGAGCATCGTCGCCCTGCGCACCATGCCCCTCTTCTTCGTGCAGGCGGTGACCAACGCCGGGCTCGCCGTCACGGCGGGCGCCGCCGTCTGGCTGCTGGGCGCCCGGCTGCACCGGAGCGACCTGGCCGGGATCGCGGCGGTCGTCGCGGGGCTGACGCTGCTGGCCTTCGCGTCCGGCCCGGACGGCCGCAACCACGCCGGTCCGGTCTTCCATGCGGCGCTGCTCGCCGCGACGATCGCGATGCTGCTGCTCACCGTCCTGCTGGCGCGGCGCCGGGGCACCGCGGCGGCGGCCGCGCTGGGTGTGCTCAGCGGTGTCGGTTTCGGCATCACCAGTCTGGCGGTGCGCGTGCTCGACGTGTCGGGCCCGGCCGCGGTGCTCGCGGATCCGGCGACGTACGCGCTGGTCCTCGGCGGGCTCGGCGGTTACCTGGCGTTCGCGCTGGCGCTGCAGCGCGGCGGTGTGACGGCGGCGACCGCCGCGGGCACGGTCGCGGAGACCTTCGGCCCGGCGCTGGTCGGGGTGCTCGCGCTCGGCGACCAGGCCCGGCCGGGGGCCGGCTGGGCCGCGCTGCTCGGCTTCACCGCCGCGGTCGGCGGCACCGTCGTCCTCGCCCGGTTCGGCGACGTGGAGGCGCCGCCCGACGCTCCGGACCCACCGGCTACCGACCCGCCGCCGACGGACGCAACGCCGACGGACCTGCCGGCCGCCACCCCCCTCCCCCGCACCGCAGACAGGTGACCCAGGTGAGCATCGACGACAGCACCGAGACCTTCTCCGCCCCGGCGGCGTCCGCCGACGGACGTGCAGCCCGGCCGGTCCGGCCGGTCGCCCTGATCACCGGCGCGTCCTCCGGGATCGGCGCGGCCACGGCCGACCGGCTGCACGCCATGGGGTGGTCGCTGCTGCTCTCCGGGACCGATGCCGGCCGGCTGCACGCGGTCGCGGCGCGGACCGGTGGCCGGGTCCTGGCCGAGGACCTCAACGCCGCCGAGGGGCCCGGCCGGCTCGCCGAACGGGCCCTGGCCACGGCCGGCCGGGTGGACGCCCTGGTGGCCAGCGCCGGGATCGGCTGGCGCGGGCCGTTCTCCGCGATGCCGCCGGAGGTCCTCGCCGAGATGGTGACGGTCGACCTCGCCGCGCCGCTGCAGCTGTCCCGCGCCCTGCTGCCCGGCATGCTGGAGCGCGGCCGCGGCCGGATCGTCCTGCTCGGGTCGATGGCCGGGCAGGTCGGCGTGGGCGGCGAGGCCGCGTACGCCGCGGTGAAGGGCGGGCTGTCGCTGTTCGCCGAGAGCCTCTGGTACGAGCTGCGGGGCACCGGCGTCGGGGTCCGGATCATCCTGCCCGGCGCGGTCGACACCCCGTTCTTCGCCCGCCGCGGCACACCGTTCCACCGCACCCGGCCCCGCCCGCTGCCGCCGGAGTCCATCGCGGACTCCATCGCCCGCACCATCACCGGCAACCGCAGCCGGGTGTTCGCCCCGCACTGGCTGGCGCTGCCGGCCCGGCTGCACGGCGCCGCCCCGGGCGTGTTCCGGCGGCTGGCGGACCGGTTCGCGTGAGGGGCCCGGCGCGCGTGGCGGCCGCGGCCGGTGCCACGGCCGCCGGTGTCGGGGTGCTGCACCTGGCGACCGCGGTGACCCGGCTGCCGGCGGTCGGCCGCGTCGCCACCCGGCGCACCGCCGGCCACGGCGCCGCCGGGCACGTCGCGCTGACCTTCGACGACGGGCCCGACCCGGCGAGCACGCCGGACTTCCTGGCGGCGCTGGACGCGCTCGGTGTGCGGGCGACGTTCTTCGTCCTCGGCAGCATGCTGGAGCGCTCCCCCGACCTCGGCCGCGAGCGCGTCCGACACGGCCACGAGGTCGGCGTGCACGGCTGGCACCACCGGCGTCCCCTCTACCCGCGGCCCGGCCGTGACCTCGCCGAACTGCGCGCCGCCGCCGAGGCCGCCGCCGAGGTCTGCGGGGTCCCGCCCCGCTGGTACCGGCCGCCGTACGGGGTGCTGAGTTCGGGGCTCGCCGCCGCCGCGCACCGGCTGGGCCTGCGCACCGTGCTGTGGACGGCCTGCGGCCGGGACTGGACCGCCCACGCCTCCCCCGACTCGGTGTACCGCTCGCTCCGGCCCGGTCTGCGCGGCGGGGCGACGGTGCTGCTGCACGACTCGGACTGCACCTCCGCCCCGGGCTCCTGGCGGTCCGCGCTCGGCGCGCTGCCGGCCGTCGCCGGTCGCTGCGCCGCCCTGGGCCTGGTCCTGGGTCCGCTGCGCGACCACGGTCTCGCCGCCTGAGCCGGGGCGGCCGGCGGTCAGGCCGCGGTCGCCAGGCCCACCCGGACGAGGGCGGCCTCGAAGGCGGTGCGCCAGGCGTCCGGGGTGGCGCTGGCCGAGGGTGCGGGGGCGGGGCGGCGGAGCGCGGCGAGCGCGTTGCGGGCGATCTCGTCGGGGCGGGCGGAGGTGACGTCGGCGTGGCCGAGCTCCAGTTCGTGCTGGAGGTTGTCGCGGCCGTGGCCCTGCACGGTGTCGAGCAGCAGCAGGCGGCGGCCGAGGGCGCGGGCCTCGCTACAGGTGTCGCCGGAGCTGGTGACGACCAGGTCGGCGGCGGCCATCAGGGCGGGGATGCGGTCCGTCCAGCCGAAGGCGTGCACCCGGGGCTGCCGTTCCTCGGCGGCGCGCAGGCGGCGTTCCAGCGGGGGGTTGCGGCCGGCCACGGCGAGGACGTGCGGCCCGGCGTCGGCGATCGCCGCGGCGGTGCGGGCGAGCGGGCCGAGCCCCCAGGAGCCGGACATCAGCAGCACGCACGGCGCGCCGTCCGGGACGCCGAGCCCGGCGCGCGCCTCGGCGCGGCCGGGCGGCCGGTAGAACGGCTTGCGCAGCGGCGGCGGCACCACGGCGGTCGGCGCGTCGGGGCGGTAGCGGCGGACGGCGCAGGCCGCGACCTCGGAGGTGACCAGGAAGAGGTCGGTACCGTCCTGGACCCAGAGGCGGTGCGGGGTGACGTCGGTGCAGAACACGAAGTGCCGCATCCCTGGCCGTCCGGCGCGCAGGTCGTTGACGGCGGAGGTGGCGGTGGCGAAGACGGAGACCACCAGGTCGGGCCGGTGCCGGTCGAGGAGCAGCCGGACCTGGCGGGTGAGTCGGGTGCGGGCGGCGGAGTCGGCGAGCAGGGCGAGCCGGCTGCCGGGGCGCAGGGCGGCGAAGTGGAAGGCGTCGTAGAGGCCGGGCAGGTCGTGCATGCGGCGGAAGACGGCTTCGCCGGCCCGGCCGGCGGTGCTGCCGAGGAGTGCCATGGCGTCGACGGTGGTGGTGGTCCAGCCGCGGGCGCGCAGGGTGTCGGCGCACGCCTCGGCCATGACGTCGTGGCCCTGGCCGATCGATCCGGAGATCAGCAGTGCGGTGGGCACGGGCGGCTCCGGCCGGTTCAGCGGCCGGGCCGCGGCGGCGCGGGCGGGGCGGGCGGGGCGGGCGGGTCGTCCTGGGCGCGGTGCCAGTCGACGTACCGGCTGACGCCGTCGGTGAAGCTGGTCTGCGGGGACCAGCCGAGCAGCCGCTTGGCGCGGGCGGCGGAGATCCGGCGGGGGGTGTAGTCGGCGGGCCGGGCCTCGATGTGCTCGATGGTGACGGGGCCGAGCAGGCGGTCGACGGTGTCGGCGATCTGCCGGATCGAGACGGCGGTGGGGCCCTCCAGGGCGAAGGTCTCGTCCTGGGCGTCCGGGGAGAGGGCGTGCACGTGGGCGTCGGCGAGGTCCTCGACGTAGACGAAGTTGCGGGTCTGGCGGCCGTCGCCGGCGATGGTGATGGGGTCGTGCCGCAGGGCGGCCTTGACGAAGCGGGCGACGACGAGTTCGTCGCGCATCCGCGGCCCGTAGGGGATGCCGTAGCGGAGGATGGTGAAGTGCCGGCCGTACAGCTCGCGGTAGCTGTGGACGAGCATCTCGGCGGCGAGCTTGCTGGCGACGTAGAGGTGGCCGCTGCGTTCGAGGTCGACGGGGACGTGTTCGTCGAGTTCGCCGCCGTCGGGTCCGGGTTCGGTCTGGGCGGCGCCGTAGACCCAGACGGTGCTGGCGAGGACGGTGCGGCTGAGTCCGGCCAGGCGGGCGGCCTCCAGCACGGTGGCGGTGCCGTCGATGTTGACCCGGACGGCGCGGACGGGATCGGCGGCGACCTTCTCGACGTCGGCCATGGCCGCGAGGTGGAAGACCACCTCGGCGCCGTTGAGGGCGGCGGTCAGGGCGGGCAGGTCGAGGACGTCGACGCGGGCGTGCTCGGCGGCGGGGTTGAGGTACTGGTCGGTGGTGTCCAGGACGAGCACGTCGTGGCCGGCGGTGACGAGCCGGTCGACGACGTGGGAGCCGATGAATCCACAGCCCCCGGTGACGGCTACGCGCATGGTGCCTCCTCCTTCATCGGGCCAGTCGGTGGTGGACGGCCGTGACGGCTTCGATCACCCGGGCGGTCTCGTCCTCGGTCATGTCGGAGTGGACGGGCAGGCAGATCTGGCGGGCGCACACGTCCTCGGCGACCGGCAGCGGCGGGCCCTGGTAGGGGCCGAAGACGGGCTGGCGGTGCAGCGGCAGGTCGTAGACCTCGCCGGCGAGGCGGACGCCGAAGCCGTCGTGGACCTCGCGCTTGAAGCGGGCCCGGTCGGTGCCGGGCGGCAGCAGGGCGATGTACTTGTAGACGTTGCTGCGGCAGCCGGGGGGTTCGGGCAGGGCGTCGAGGCCGGGGACTCCGGCCAGCGCGGCGTCGTAGCGGCGGGCGACCTCGCGGCGGGCCTCGACGAACTCCTTGAGGCGGCGCAGGTGGATCGTGCCGACGGCGGCGTGCAGCTCGCTGAGGCGCCAGGCGTAGCCCTGCCGGACGTGGTGGTTGGTGGTGAAGGAGCCCTTGCCCTGGTCGCGGTAGATCCGGGCCTCGTCGCGGACCTCGGACGAGCCGGTGAGGATCATGCCGCCCTCGCCGCTGGTGACGACCTTGGTCGGGTAGAAGGAGAAGGCTCCGCCGAGTCCGAAGCCGCCGGCGGCGCGGCCGTCGTAGCTGCTGCCGTGGGCGTGCGCGGCGTCCTCGACCAGGGCGATGCCGCGGGCGTCGCACAGGGCGCGCAGGGCGTCCGCCTCCGGGGTGATCAGACCGCCGATGTGGACGAGGACGACGGCCGCGGTGTCCGGGGTGAGGGCGGCCTCCAGCGTGGCGGGGCTGAGGGCGAGGGTGGTGGGGTCGACGTCGGCCATCACGGGGTTGCCGCCCGCGTGCAGGACGGCGGCGCCGGTGGCGTAGAAGGTGACGGCGGGGACGACGACGTCGCGGCCGCGGACACCGACGGTGCGCAGCAGCACCTCGAGGGCGGCGGTGCCGCTGGAGACGGCGACCGCGTGGGCGGCGCCGTGCTCGGCCGCGAAGGCCTCCTCGAACCGCTCCGTCCAGGGGCCGAGCGTCAGCGCGCCGGTGGCGAGGATCTCCTCGACCGCCTCGGCGACCGCCGCCCGGTCGGCCTCGTCGAACACGATGCGAGCCGCGGGTACCCCCACGTGACACCTCCAGCAGCCTGACGGGCAGCAGCCTGCCCGTCTTGGTCAGGGCATCTCAGGCTAAATCTGGCACAACGGACAGGGGCCACCGGAGCGGGCCGGCCGGGCCACGGCGCACGGCCCGTGCCCGGGCGAACACCGGGACGGCGGACGGCCGGGCCGCCCGCGGCGGAGTGATCGAGGCACGGGCCGGCGGTTCGCCCACCCGGGTGGCCGGGGTACCGCAGGGGGCACCCCGGCGGGCCCGCAAGGGGGTGCGGAGGCTGCGGCGGCCCCGGCCGCCGCCCGGACCGCCGCGGGGCCGCCGGTCAGGCGAGGCAGCGCAGCGGGGCTCCGCCGTTGCAGGTGATCATGTCGCGGAGCACGGGCGGGATCGCCAGGCGCTCGCCGCGGACGCCGCCGGCGAGGTCGTGGTAGGCGCGGTGCAGGTTGGCCACCAGCCGCTCCGACTCGGGCAGGTCGGCGAACTCGCCGAGGTCGGCGTCCTGGGCGACCTGCAGCGGGGTGAGCCCGGCGGCCCGGCCCTCCTGGGCGAGCCGCAGGACGAGGCGCAGGTAGCGGAGGTTGGTGGCGATGACGGAGGCGTCCTGGACGGGGCCGTGGCCGCTGACGACCACCGCGGGGTCGAGCGCGGCGAGTTGCTCCAGGGTCTCGATGCAGCCGGTCACCGAGCCCATCATCACGAAGGGGGTCGTCCCGCTGAAGGTGAGGTCGCCGGCGAACAGCACCCGGGTGTCGGGCAGCCAGACCACGAGGTCGCCGGTGGTGTGGGCGGGGCCGTAGTGGACGAGTTCCACCGGGCGGTCGTCGAGGTGGAGGGTGAGCCGGTCCCGGAAGGTCACGTCCGGCTCCATCGGCCGCACGGCGCCCCACTGCACCTCGGGCCAGATCACCGGCAGGTTGAGGCCGTCGAGCAGGTTGGCGGAGCGCGCCTCCTCGTGGGCGATGACGGTGGCCTGCGGCGTGAACAGGCTGGCCCCGTAGTGGTGGTCGCCGTGGTGGTGGGTGATGACGACCCGGGTGACGGGGTGCGGGGTGAGCTCGGCCACCGCGGCCTTGAGGCCGAGGGCGCGGCGCTCGGTCGCGGTGCAGTCGACGAGGGTGGTGGAGCGGCGTCCGGCGAGCACCCCGGCGTTGCTGACGCACCATCCGCTGTGCGACTGGAGGTAGACGTGGACGCCGTCCTCGATCTCCACGAGGCGTGCGGTGTCCTGGAACAGGTCGTGCGGTGCGTGCGGCATGGGCCCCCCCGGCTGGCTGGCCGCCGCTGCCGGTCGGTCGCGGCGGCGATCAAACGTTGACCGGCCATTGTGTCCGCGCCCGCACGGCATCAAGCTATGATCTGCATCACAGCTTGTCGGATCATATGATTCATCGGTCGTCCTCGAAGGACGGCCCCTCCAGCGGCCGGTCCGACTCAGCCGGAGCCCTCCGCCGCGGCGGCCTCCGCGACCCGGTCACCCACCCAGGCCAGGAAGGCCCGCACATCGGCCGCGGGCAGCGGGCGGGCCTCGGCGCGGGGCCGGTCGAAACTCTCCAGCGCCGCACCGATCAGCGCACGGAAGCCCTCCTCGGCCGCGGCGACCTCCCGCCCGGCCCGGCACTTGGACAGCCAGTGTCCGGTCCGGCAGAACTCCGCGGCGCGGCAGCCGTTCAGCACCCGGTTGTCCGCCAAGTGACCCTCGCCCTCGGCGTGTTCACGCACCGAGGCGGCGAGCGCGGCGAGCACCTCGGCCCGCGCCGGAGCGGCGATCACCTCCGGTGCCGGTCGGCCGAACAGCGCCAGGCCCGACCCGTGGGCGACGGCACGGTCGACGGTGTACCAGAACGCCGTCGCCCCCGCGGGGTCGAAGCTCGCCCGGTCGGGCAGCAGCGGGCCGGTGTTGAGGTCCAGCAGGTACCCGGCCCCGCCGGACGGCCGGCGCACGGAGTCCCCGCCGTAGACCACCAGTTCCAGCCCGGCCGCCGGACACGGCAGCCCCGGGTGCGACAGCACGGCGGCCAGCTCCCGCAGCGCCGCGGCCGGCAGCGCGGGATCCACCACCACGGCGACGTCCACGTCGCTGCGCCCGTGCCGGTAGTCCCCTAGCGCGACCGACCCGACCGCGTACACGCCGATCAGCCGCGGCCCGCACACCACCCGGGTGCGGCGCACCAGTTCGTCGAGGTAGGGCCGCAGCTCGGCGGGGACGCCCCGGCCGTCGGAAGGATCCGTCATCCACCCAGTCTCCCCCGCCGGGTGTGCAATCCAGGGGCGCGGGGAACTGCGCAGTCCGGGAGTGGTGTTCCGACGAATCCGGCTCATCCCTGGTCCGCACAGTGGCCCGCATCCGAATCGCGCAGTTCCCCGCGCCCCTGACGTGGCCACCCACGCGCCCCCATGGGTCATCCGTACGCCTCTGAAGACACGCCCTACCGCTCGTCCGCGGCCGGCGGTCAGGACGTGCCGGCCTCGGCGGCGAGGCGGTCGCCGAGGGCCGCGAGGACTCCGGCGGCCTCCGTCAGTCCGGCGCGTTCGCAGCGGCGGACGCCCTCGGCCAGCCGGGCACGGGCGGCGTCGGTACGGCCGAGGCTGCGGCCCTCGATCAGGGCCGCCATCCGCAGGGCCTCGGCGCGCGGCTCCTCGCCGTCCGCGCCACCGGCCTCGTGGGCGGCGACGGCCGCCTCCGCGGCGGCCAGGCCCTCCTCGGCCCGGTCGGTGAAGGCGTAGCAGCGGGCCCGCTCGTAGTGGCCGAGACCGCGCTGGTACCAGGAGGTGACGGGGTGGCCGTCGGCCTCGGCGCCCGCGACGACCTCGTCGGCCTCGTCGAGCCGGGCCAGCGCCTCGTCCAGGCCGTCCTCGCCGCGGGCCTGCACGGTGAGCCGGGCCAGCTGCTGCAGCATGCCGCAGACCTGGTCGGCGCGGGGCGCGACCGCGTGCGCGGCGAGGGCGCGGGTGCGGGCGGTGTCGGCGGCCTCCCAGCGGCCGGCCTCGGCGAGGGCGACGGTGGCCTCGCAGGCGACCATGGTGTGGATGTCCTGGCCGTCCTCCCAGCCGGCGGCCTCGTCGGCGAGCAGCAGGTAGTGCTCGGCGGCCTCCCGGTACTCCTCCAGTCCGAGCAGGCCGCGGGCCAGGTCGAGCCGGACCTGCGCCCGGGCCCGCCCGTCGAAGCCGTCCGCGCCGGTCTCCAGCAGCAGCGACTCCAGGACGGCGACCGCGTCGCCGGGCCGGCCGCTGTCCCGCAGCACCGAGGCGAGCTGCATCCGGGCGCCCGCCGCGTCCTCCGCCTTGCCGGCGCGGTCGAAGCGGTCGGCGGCCTCGGTGAGCGCGCGGGCGGCGCCGGCCGCGTCGCCGGTGTGCTCGCAGGCGTGGCCGAGCATCGCGTAGGTCGGGCCGTACGGGAAGGAGGTGTCGTGCCAGCGGACGGCCTCGGCGACCGCCCGCTGCAGGACCTCGGCCGCGCGGGCGTGCTCGCCGGTCATCAGCTCGATCTGGCCGAGCAGCCCGAGCGGGCGGGGGGTGCGCCAGGGCAGCCCGTCCCGCTCCAACTGCTCGATCGAGGTCTCCAGCCCCTCGCGCGCCTCGGCCATCCGGCCCTGCCGGGCGGCGATGTCGGCGGCGTACTGGCGGGCGGCGGCGATGCGCAGCGGCAGGCCGAGTTCGGTGGCCCCGGTGCGGTAGGCGTCGAGCAGCCGGTCGAAGCGGGCGGCCACCTCGGCGGGCGGTTCCGGCAGGGCGGCGACCAGTTCCTGGTAGGCGGCGAAGGTGAGGCTGTGCACCACGGCCAGCCGGTCCTCGGCGGCGTCCCCGCCCTGCCCCTCGCCGGTCCGCGGGGCCGCGGCGGCGAGTTCGTCGGCGCGGCGGAGCGCCTCGTCGAGCGCGGGCCAGTCGGGTGCGGCGCTGTCCTCCTCGCCGAGGTGGGCGACGGCGGCGCGGGTGCGCACCACCAGGGCGCGGATCGGCAGTCCGGCGCTCTCGTACAGCTCGGCGGCGGCGAGCAGTTCGGTGCGGGCGGTCTGCCAGTCGTCGGCCTCGAAGGCGTGCTGGGCGCGGTGGTCGGCGAGGTTGCCCTGCAGCCGTTCCGCGGGGCCGAGTTCCGGGTGGTCGGGGTGGACGTGGTCGTCGTCGGCGACGACGGTGGTGATCCGGGCCCACAGCGCGTCGGCGTCGGGGTGGTCGGTCCGGTCGAGTTCGCGGGCGCGCAGCACCAGGGCGACGAAGTCCTCGGGGACGGGCTCGGCCGTGGGACGGACCACCGGGGCGGCGGCCGGCGCGGGCACCTGCCCGGCGGCCCGCACGCCGAGGGCGAGCGGCCGGTCGAGCAGCGGGGTGCGGGCGAGGCGGGCCCGGCGGCGGGCGCCGACCGCGGTGGTGCCGTTGCGGGCGTCGAAGCGGGCGGCCGACTGCTCGGCCTCGGCCGCGACGTGGGCGTGCAGCGCGTCGACCGTCCAGTTCCGGCCGGCGGGGCCGGCGGCGGGCAGGTCGCCGTGGCCGAGGGCGGCGAGCCGGGCGGTGAGCACCTCGACGCCGACGAGGAAGCCCAGCCGGGCCAGCGGGTCGCCGTGCCCGTCGAAGAGGCCGCGGTTCTCGGCGAGGATCTCCAGGCCGCGGGGTTCGTTGCCGGAGAGCGCGCAGAACTCCAGGTGCAGGCCGATCTGGCTCGCGGTGCTGGACTTGCCGCGGGCGCCGCGGTAGCCGACGAGGTGGCTGGAGCGGGCCTCGTCGAGCCGGCCCTCGCGCAGCAGCGGCAGCAGGGCCCAGGCGTGGCTGGTCCACGGCTCCTCGGAGCAGGTGCTCTCGCCGCCGAGCACGGGCTGCCACTCCCGCAGGGCGCGGGCGTCGTCGCCGCGGGCGGCGTGGTGGCGGGCCCGGGCACGGACCTCGCAGGCGGTGCAGTCGCTCATCTGCGAGCGCGGCCTGGTCGCCCACAGGTCGAAGGCGTCGTCGGCGGCGTCGCCGGTGTGCGCGGCGAGGTGGTACCGCTGCGCGTAGTACGGCTGCAGGCCGTGGTCGGCGGCGGTGTAGCGGCTGCGCATCTCGTCGTGCCAGCGCCGAATCGCGTCCAGCGGCACGTCCGGGGTGGAGAGCAGCGCGGACGCGACCCACTTGAAGCGCCAGAACACCTGGAGGCGGGCCCACTCGTTGAAGTCGTCGGGGTGGGTGTCCCAGAGCTTGAGGATCCGGGCGAAGACGACGGGGGCCTTGCGGGCCTCGCCGTCGTACTCGTAGGCCTCCATCAGGTCCATCAGGGCGAGCACCTGCAGCTCGCGGTGGTCGGGGAACTGCTCGGCGGCCTCGGCGAGTTCCTCGGCGGTGACGGTGCGCGAACGGCCGTAGGGGCGGGCGTCGTTGGCGCGCAGCGCCTCGGTGAGCGCCTCGGGGGTGTCCGTCATCAGGACTCCTTCTGCGGGTCGGCGGCGTCGCGGCCGAGCATGGCGTGGTCGAGCAGGCCGAGGAACGACCGGTTGAGCAGGGCGCTCTCGCCCGCCGTCAGCGGGCGGCGGGTGAGCAGCACGGCCTGCCCGTAGAGGGCCTCGGCGGCGATCACCGCGAGCTCCTTGCCGGGGATGGTGGCGGCGCGCCGCACCAGCGGGTTGAGGTGGTTGAGGACGAGCTGCGCCCGCGGCACCTCGGCGCGCAGCGAGCCGAGGATGTCCGCCCACAGGCCGTCGGCCTCGTCGGCGAGGCGGGCCCGGGTGCGCTCGTGCCGGGCCTCGCGGTTGTCGAGCAGCAGGGCGGGCGCGCTGGCGGGGTGGAAGCTGCGCAGTGCGACGTCGCAGTCGAAGCGGCCGACGACCTCGCGGGCGGTGGCGAGGAAGGCGGCGGCGGCGAGTTCGGCGGACGGGTCGACGGTGTCCAGGTGGGCGGTGACGGTGCCCGGGTCGAGGTCGGCGACGGAGGTGCCGGGCCGGATCTCGGGCAGCCGGTGCACGAGGTCGCTGTCGTAGGTGTAGCCGCCGTTGACGACGCCGAGGCCGGCGGCGCCGGCGATCGGCGCGACCTGGCGGAACTCCTCGACGGTGCGGGCGACCAGGATCACCGGGTGGGCGCGGGCGAACTCGTCGAGGGTGACGTTGCCGTCGGTGGTCTCGAAGGGCAGCCAGGGCAGCAGCATCCGCAGCAGCTCGTCGTCGTAGCGGGCGAGCGCCTTGACGGCCAGGTGGTGGACGCCGATGAACCGGTGCAGCAGCGCCGGGTCGCTGGCGGACAGGCCGGTCAGCCAGTCGCGGATCCGGGCGCCGCAGGCCTCGCGGACGGCGGCGAGCGTCTCGTCGGCGTACAGGCCCTCGCGGGAGGCGGTGGGGCGCAGGCCGTCGGCGTCGACGACGCAGCGGACGAAGAACGCCCAGTCCGGCAGCAGGTCGTCGGCCTGGTCGGAGACCAGCATGCCCTTGAGGTGGACGCGGTGGCCGGCCCGGCGCGAGGGCGGCGCGGCGTCGGGCAGCACGTAGGCGGCGCCGCGCAGGCCGACCAGCGGCAGGTCGAGCTCGATGGTGTCGAGCGGGGTGAAGTCGAAGGTGTCCCGGCAGTAGGCGGTCAGCGCCTCGCGGCGGGCGAGCGGGGAGCCGTGCCGGACGTCCCAGGGTGCGGGGGCGTCGATCCGGGTGGCGGTGCCGCGGGCGTCGGTGACGGTGACCTCGTGGCGCAGCAGGCTGCCGTAGTGGCGGGCGAGTTCGACGACCTGGTCGTGGCGGGTCCACCGGGTGGCGTCGGGCCGGGGGGTGAGGTGCACGGTGGTGCCGGGCTCGGGCTTCGCCGACGCGGGCAGGGTGGTGATGGTGTAGCGGCCGTCGGAGTGGCCGCGCCACTCGACGACGGGGGCGTCGGGGCTCTTGGCGGAGCGGCTGACGACGGTGATCTCGTCGGCGACGACGAAGCAGGCCAGCAGGCCGATGCCGAACTGGCCGATGAAGTCGCTGCGGGCCGCCGCCAGGCCGGAGTTGTCGAGGCCGCCGTCGGCGGTGCGCTTGGAGCTGCGGCCGATGGTGGCGAGGAAGGTGTGCACGTCGGCCTCGGTGATGCCGATGCCGGTGTCGGTGACGGTCAGGTCGCCGTCGGCCCGGACGGTGATCCGGGCGGGGGCGGACGGGTCGGCGGCGCGGCGGGCGGAGATGGCGTCGACCGCGTTCTGCAGCAGCTCGCGCAGGTACACCCGGGGGCTGGAGTAGAGGTGGTGGGAGAGCAGGTCCACCAGTCCGCGCAGGTCGACCTGGAAGGTGTGCGCGGTCGGCGTGGCGGCGCCGGGGACGGCGCTGCCGGCGGCGGCGGTCTTCGGGTCCAGGGGGGTGCTGTCGGTTGACACCGGGTCGGGGCTCTTTCGGTTCGGCGGCGGTGGGGTCGGGTGGCTGCGGCGGGTGCCGGCGGCGCGGGTCAGCGGCCGGCGCGGGCGACGGCCGTCCGGCAGGTCCGGAAGGCCCGGGCGGGGTCGGCGTCGAGGTAGGCCCAGGGGAACTCGGTCACCGTGTCGCCTAGCTCGCCGAACAGCAGGTTCGCCGTCGCCGGCTGCCCCGCCATCGAGAACGCCATCGCGAAGGTGTTGTGCGCGCTGCGCCAGCCGCGCCCGCGGACGTACGCCGGGTGCAGCACGGACCGCTCGGCGGCCTCGTGCAGCTGGTCCCTGACGGCCTGCCGGGTGATGTACGCACGGTCGTCACCGCTGTCGAGGTCGAGCCAGTGCTCGACGTGGGCGAGCGCGACCAGTTCGCCCAGCGGGCTGCCCTCCGGCGCGGCGAGCATCGACGTCCGGGCGAAGTCGTGCATCTCCTCGTGCGAGCCGCCCCACTTGCGGCAGAGCTGCTGCAGCCGCTGGCGGTGCGAGCCGAGGTGGTCGGGGCGGCGGCGCAGCGCGGCCTCGAAGCGGTGCCGGGCGACGTCCGGGCCGAGGGAGGCGCCGCGGGCGCTGATCTGCAGGAAGTACCAGGGCGCGAGCCAGGTGGGCTCGCGCTCTGCGACGGCGTACAGCAGCTCCTCGGCCTGCTCCAGCCGCTCCCCGAACAGCTGCCACTGCTCGCGGCTGACGTGCTGGGCGCGGGCTGCCGTCCGTGCCTCCCACGCCCAGGAGACCTGGCGGGCACCGGCGAGCAGCAGCGGCAGGGCCGAGTCCGGCTCGGCGGCGACCGCCTCGGCCAGCCAGCTCTCGCTGCCGGTGGTCTCGGCGAGCTGGGCGATCAGCCACGTCAGGTCCGCCTCGTCCGCGACGGTGCCGAGGCCGGCGCGGACCGCCTGCCAGTCACCGGCGGCGGCCCGGGCCCGCAGGCCGCGGAGCTCCTCCTCGCCGTAGGCCGGGTCGACCGCGGGGCCGGCTCCCCCGCCGCCGGACCGGCGTCCCAGCAGCCGTCCGAGAATCGACATGGCGGCAGCCCCCTCCGTGCCGCCGGCCCCGTCCGGCCGCGGCACACGTTCGTGTCCACAGGTGCTTCTGCACAGGTGAGTGGGCCGTGTACGACGATCACTCGAACGGAGTACATATCACGTGGGGGCGACAGCACGGCAGTCCATTACCGGCGGCGATCGGACCATGGCCGTCCGCCCGGGTCGGACGGCTCGGCGGCGGCTCGTCAGCGGCCGGAGGGGGGGCGGCCCGGGCGGGTGCGGCGCAGCAGGGCCGCGAGCCGGCCGGGCCTGCGCCGGGGGCGGCCGGGCTGCGGGCGGAAGGGCTCGGCGCCCGTCCCGGCGTCTCCCCGGGGCGCGCCGGGGAGGGCCACGGGTGCCCGGCGCTCGGCCTGCGCGAGGATCTCGACGTGGGTGTCGCGCCCGCTCGGGTGGTACGCCTCCTCGTAGGCCGCGACGGCGGCCCGGACGGCCGCGCCGGCGAGGCCCCGGCGGCGGACGAGGACGGCGCGCCCGCCGAAGCACCCCATCAGCAGGGCCAGCACCGCGGCGGTCAGCAGGTACGGAACGAGGGCGGCCACGGGCCCGAGCCTATCGGGGTGGCTGTGCTCCCCGCCGGGCCTCCGAGGGCGCCCGCAGCGCCTCCGCGCGACGGACGACCTCCTGGAGCCGGTCCGCCGTGAGGTGCCGCACCGCCCACAGCAACTCGGCCACCCCGGCCGCCGCCGGGTCGGGGACGGGCCCGTGCCTGGTCCTCGCAGGGCCAGGCTGCGACCGCCGCCGCCCGGCCATAATCGGCGGCATGAGCACTGCGACCGGCCTCAACGAGTTCCTGCGCAGCCGGCGGGCCCGACTGCGGCCGCAGGACGTCGCCCTGCCCGAGTACGGGGGCGCCCGCCGGGTCGCCGGGCTGCGCCGCGAGGAGATCGCCCTGCTCGCGGGCGTCAGCGTGGACTACTACACGCGGATGGAACAGGGACGGGTGCCCAACCCGTCGGCCGCGGTGCTCGACTCCCTCGCCCGCGCGCTGCGGCTGGACGAGGACGAGACCCGGCACCTGCACCAGTTGGCCCGGCCGCGGCGCCGCGGCGTTCCGGCGGCCGGCCACCCGCCGCAGCCGCAGCTCGTCCGGCCGATGCTGCGCCGGGTGCTCGACCGACTCGACGACTTCCCGGCCTTGGTGATGGGCCGGCGGATGGACGTGCTGGCCTGGAACCCGGCCGCAGGCGCCCTGCTCGGGGACTACGGCGCGCTCGACCCGGCCGAGCGGAACATCGCCCGGATCACCTTCCTCGCCCCGTCGTCCCGCGAGCTGTTCGCGGACTGGGCCGACTGCGCCCGCGAGAACGTCGCCTACCTCCACCTGGAGGCGGGACGGCACCCCGACGACCCGGTGCTCGCCCGGCTGATCGGCGAACTGTCCATGCGCAGCCAGGACTTCCGCCGGATGTGGGCCGAGCACCCCGTCCGGGACAAGACCGCCGGGACGAAGCGGTTCCGCCACCCGCTGGTGGGCGAGCTCGAACTCGCCTACGAGACGCTGCGCGCGGCCGACGACCGCGACCAGGCGCTCATCACCTACGCCGCCGAACCGGGCTCCGCGTCGGAGGACGCCCTGCGGATGCTGCTCGCCTGGTCCGCCCCTGCGCCCGACGAGGAGGACCACCGCCCGCTGCGGGCCGCCGCACCGGACGGACGGGGCGTCAGCGGGGCCCGCTAGCCTCTCGATCATGGAGAACCGGACGGAACAGCACAGCAACGGCGGGAACGCGGCGGCAAAAGCCGCGGCGGGCGCGAGGGCGGCGACCGCGGCGGCCGCACGTCTGGAGGACCCGTCCCCCGAGGTCCGCGACGCGGCGCTCGCCGCGCTGCGCGGTCTCGGCACCGCCGCGCTGCCCGCACTGGCGGCCGTCCTGCCGTTCCTCGGCGAGCGGCGCGAGGAGTACTCGGCCTGCCGGGTCCTGGAGGCGATCGGCCCGGCGGCCGTCCCCGAGCTGTTGGCCGTCCGGGCGGACGGTCCGGGCCGGCTGCGCCGGCACGCCCTGCACGCCCTCGCCCACCTCGGGGGCTGCGCCGGGCTCTCGGCCCGCGACCGGGCCGCGCTGGAGCGGCTGGTCCGCGTCAAGCTGCTGGACGACCTCCTCCCCGACGAGATGTGGGACTTCCACTGGGTCGCGGTGCCCGGCGGCAGCTACGAGGCGGCGTTCGAGGCACTGGGCCTGCACGACCGGACCCCTGCCACGCTGGCGATGGGCCTCTCCGGCCGGGTGTACGACGAGGCGGTCGTGGCGCGGCCCGACGGCACCGATCTGACCGTCCATCGGGTCTTCGTCACGCCCGAGATCGCCGGCTGGCGGCTGCTCTTCGGCACCGTCCTGGTCAACTGCCCGGACGACGGACGGCTGGAGCGGCTCGCCGAGGCCTGCGGGCAGGCGCACTACTACTTCCGCGACTGCTACGAGGACTGCCACCACTGGGCGATCGCCGAACGGGGCCGGGGCGTCGTCCGGTCCTTCCAGACCTACCGCGAGCCCGCCTGGACGGGCGAGCCGCTGCCGTGGGAGGAGCCGCAGACCGAGGACCCGCTGTGGGAGCCGGGCACGTTCGAGCCGAACGCCTCGCTGGAGTCGGACTCGCGCGCCGTCGCGGAGCGGGTCACCGTCGACCCGGAGGAGATCGACGGCGACACACCCATGACCGGCCACGGCTGGTTCGCGCTGACGGCCCCCGGCGTCGGGCACGGGGTGTTCCCCGGGGTCCTGTCGATCTGACGGCCGACGGCACGCCGGGGTCTGCGGCGTCGGCGGACCTGCCGGGCCGCCGCTGCCGGGAAGGCGCCGACCGCCGCCTCGAACTCCCGCTCCGGTGGCGGCGGTCCGCGACTGCAGGTTCCGATGACGTGCCGGCCCGGAACGGCGGAGCAGGGCGCTGCTCAGAGGCCGCGGGCGACGGCGGCGAGGACGGTGTCAACGGCGAATCCGGCCTCCTCGGCCGGGAGGTCGCGCAGCGGCCCGTCGACCAGGAGGGCGGAGAGGCCGTGCACGGCTGACCAGGCCGCGTACTCCGCGCCGGGCCGCCGGTCCGGCGGGAGTTCCCCGACCTGGACGAGCTCGTCGAGGCGGGCGGCGAGCAGGGTGTAGGGGTCGGTGCGGCCGGCCTCCGGGTCCGTCAGGGCGTGCTTGGCTCCGTGCGCGGTGGCGCCGGAGAAGGCGGTGCGGAACCAGCCGTGCTCGGTGCGGGCGAAGTCGACGTAGGCCCGGCCGATGGCCGCCAGTCTTGCCCAGGCGCGCGGGACGGGGTCGTCCTCGGCGACCTCGGCCGTGCGCCGCACCATCAGCTGCCCCAGCTGCTCCATGCAGCGGACGGCGACGGCGGCCAGCAGGTCCTGGTGGTCGGCGAAGTGCCGGTAGGCGGCGTTGTGGGAGACGCCGGCCTCCCGGCTGACGGCGCGCAGCACCACGGCCGAGGGACCGCCGGTGCGGGCGAGGGCGACTCCGGCGTCGATCAGCGCCTCGCGCAGATTCCCGTGATGGTATGTCCGATTCTCCAAGGTTTCACCGCTTTCCCAGCCAGATGTTGACATTGTCCACTTCGGGTGGAAACGTGTCAATCACCGCATGTTGTCACTGTCAACATGCATGGCGGATGGAGCCACCGATGCCCGCCCTCACCCCTCGCCGACGTCTCCTCGTGCTGGCCACGGTCTGTCTCGCGGCGTTCGCGATCAACCTCGACACGACGATCGTGAACGTCGCCCTGCCCGACCTCAGCCGGCAGCTCGACGCCACCACCCGCGACCTGCAGTGGGTGGTGGACGGCTACAACCTCGCCTTCGCCGCGCTGGTGCTCAGCGCCGGCTCGCTCGGCGACCGGTTCGGTCGCCGGCCCGCCCTGCTGCTCGGACTCGCCGGGTTCGCCGCGACCAGCACCGTCGGCAGCGCCGTCGGATCGCCCGGCGCGCTGGTGGCGGTCCGGTTCGCGATGGGCGCTTGTGCCGCGCTCATCTTCCCGACCACCCTGTCGATCATCACCAACACCTTCCCCGACCGCCGCTCCCGGGCCAAGGCGGTCGGCGTGTGGGGTGCCGTCACCGGTCTCGGCGTCGCGGTCGGCCCGGTGGTCGGCGGCGTGCTGCTGGCGCACTTCGGCTGGCCCTCGGTGTTCCTCGCGCTGGTGCCGGTCGCCCTCCTCGCGCTGGTCGCCACCTGGCTCTGGGTGCCGGAGTCCAGCAACCCCGGCTCGGCCCGCCTCGACCTGCCCGGGCTCGCCGCCTCCTCGGCCGCCATCGGCGTCCTGGTCTACACGATCATCGAGGCGCCGGAGCGCGGCTGGGGCGCACCCGCCACCCTGGCCGGGTTCGCCGCCACGGCCGTGCTCACCGCGGCCTTCGTCCGGATCGAACGCGGCCGCGCCCACCCGATGATCGACCTGTCGCTCTTCCGCACCCCGGCCTTCTCGGCCGCCAGCGGCTCGGTCACCCTCGCGTTCTTCGCCCTCTTCGGCTTCATCTTCCTGGTGACCCAGTACTTCCAGTTCATCCGCGGGTACGGCACGCTCTCCACCGGCGTCCGCATCCTGCCGGTGGCGCTGACCATCGCCGTCGGTTCGCTCGGCGGTGTCGCCCTGGTCGCCCGGCTCGGCACCCGCGCCGTGGTCACCACGGGCCTCGTCCTGCTGGGCGTCTCCTTCGCCTGGATCGCCGCCTCGCCGGCCTTCGTGTCGTACGAGCGGATCGTGGGCCAGATGGTGCTGATCGGCCTCGGCCTCGGGCTCACCACCGCACCGGCCACCGAGTCGATCCTGAGCGTGCTGCCGCCGGCCAAGGCCGGTGTCGGCTCCGCCGTCAACGACGCCACCCGCGAGGCGGGCGGCACCCTCGGCGTGGCCGTCCTCGGCTCCGTCTTCACCTCGCTCTACGCGAGCCGGCTCGCCGACACCGCCTTCTCCGGACTCCCGTCCCGGACGGCCACGGCGGCCGAGGACTCCGTCGCCTCCGCACTCGGCACGGCCTCGGGCCTCGGGCGGGCCGACCTGCTGACCGCCGTACAGACCTCCTTCATGGACGCCTTCCACCTCGCCTGCCTGGTGGCCGCGGCGATCTGCCTCGTCGGTGCGGTCGGCGCCGGACTGGCGCTGCCCGGCCGGTTCCCGCTCCGGCCCGGCGGGCACGGGACGGCGGAAGGCGACCACGGCGACCGCACCGGCCCCACGGACCGCGGTGCCACCGCCCCGGCACGGACGGCCCCGGCCGCCCCGCCGCACCGCACCGCCGTCCGGGCCCGCGGGCGGACCGCCTGAGCACGGCACGCCCGGACCCGCAGCGCGCCGCCCGTGCACGGAAGGACGGAACCACCCGGAAGCCGTGGTCCCCCTTCCCGCCGGGCGGCCGCAGTGGCAAGCTCAGATGGCGTGACCCGAGTTCGCGCGGCCGACGCCGCGCTCTGCCCGGCGTGCGGGTCCCCGGTCGCCGACGACCCGCGCTTCACCTCCTGGTGCCCCTCCTGCGAGTGGAACCTCGCCCCCCCCCCCGCCCCCGCCCCGGCCGCCCCCGCCCCCGAACAGCGGCGCACCGACCGCCGCCGGCGCAAGGAGGAGACAGCCCGCCGCACCGTGCGGGACCGGGTCGAGCGGGTCTACACGGCGGTCGCCGCCGACCGCCCGGCCGTCCGCGACCCGGCCTGGCTCGGCGCCAACGCCCTCGCCGGCGCCGTCCACCTCACCACCCTCGCCCTGGCCGTCTGCGCCGCGGGCCTGCTGATCGCGGCCCCCACCTGGCCCCTGCGGGTGCTCGGACTGTTCGCCGCCGCGCTCGTCCTCTCGCTCCGCCCGCGACTCGGAGGGCTGCCGCGCAACACCGCCCGGCTGTACCGCGGTGACGCCCCCGGGCTGTTCGCCCTGACCGACCGGGTGGCGCGGGCCCTCGGCGGCAGGCCGGTGGACGTCGTGCTGGTCACCGGGGACTTCAACGCGGGATTCGGACGGATCGGCCTGCGGCGGCGCCACGTGCTGTGGCTCGGCCTCCCGCTGTGGGCGGTGCTGGACCCCGGGCAGCGGCTGGCCCTGCTCGGCCACGAGCTCGGGCACCAGGTCAACGCCGACAGCCGCCGCGGACTGTGGCTGCGGTCCGCGCTCGCCGCGCTCGACGAGTGGGAGGAGCTGACCCGGCCCGCCCTGTACCGGCAGTCCTTCGGCACCTTCGTGGAGCTGGCGGCCTCGGCGATCCTGCAACTGCTGCTGCGCCCGGTCAACCTCGTGGCCCGGGCGCTGCTGGAACTGCTCGACCGGCTCACGCTGCGCACCGGCCAGGCCGCCGAGTACCGCGCCGACCGGCTCGCCGCCGACCTCGCCGGCACCGGGGCGAGCCTCGGGCTGCTGCGGACCCTGATGCTCCGGCGGACGGTCGACACCACCCTGCTGCGGATGCGGGCCGACCGGGCCCGACGGGCCCGCCGCACCGGAACCGACCCGGCACCCGCCGCCGGACCGTGGGAGGAGCTCTCCGCCCAGCTCGCCGACGTGCCGGCGCTGGAACGCGAACGGCTGCTGAGGCTCTCCGCCCGCGAATTCGGCACCGTCGACCGCTCGCACCCGCCGACCCACCTGAGGCTCGCCATGCTCGAAGCCCGGCCGCCCGCCGCCGGTCGGCTCCGGGCCGACGCGGCGGACTGGCCCGCGATCGACGCCGAACTCGCGCCCGCCGCCCGACAGGTCGCGGCCGACCTCGAAATCGGCCGCTGACCACCGACCGCGCCGCTGCCGACCCGCCGTCCCGGACCCGCCCCCCGACCACGGCACCCGGGCCCGAGGCCCGGGCCCGCCGACACCTCGGCCGGGAAGGGTCCGGCCGTCAGCGGCTCACCGTGCGGGACGCGGGTAGCGGCGGCCGGCGCGCATCGCCGCGCGGACCTCGGCCGCACGGCGGGCCTGCTCCTCGGGTTCGAGGCGGCGGCCGGCGGGTTCCTCGTCCGGAGCCACGTCGATGACGGTGTTGTTGGGCCGGCACCACGGGCACACCCGGGACTCGTCCGGCAGCCAGCCGTCCTCGCAGCCGAGCGGGCAGGTCGGCGCGGCCACCAGGTCGAGGGCGATGTCGTCGGCCCGCTGCAGCAGCTCCGGCGCGGTCAGCTGCGCGTACCGCTCCCACCAGCGGCGCTCCATGCGGTCCCGCAGTCGGGTGGCCGGCGTGCCCTCGGCGAGTTGCCGGGCGATGTCCTGGCGCACGGTGTGCGGCAGGCCGCCCCGCTGGTCGAGGGCTCGCATCAGCGGGCCCGGCACGGCGGCCGCGGCCCACACGGCCGGATCCTGGCCGCGGGCCGGGAAGGCGCTGCTCATGGCTGTCCTCCGGCGTCGGTCGGTTCGGTCCCAGTGAATCCCGCCGGGGCTGCGCAGCGCAACGTCGCCCTCACAGGTGCACCCGGGCCGCGCGGGAGCAGCTCCAGGGGGTGCCGCCACCGCCGATCGTCCCCGAACCGCCACGTCGGCCCACGGAGCACATCGGGAGAGGGCGCACCAGGGCCAGGAGGTGACGGGGACGCCGTTTTGCCCAGGGGGTGGACGCCGCGCCGCGCCCACCCCGGCGGGAAGGAGCACGTGGGAGTGGACGGGCGGACGATCGGCGCACGATGCCCCGGCCCGCGCCCTTGCCGTGCACCGCGCGCCGTGGCGAGGCCCGGTCGAACGGGGCGGGGCACGAACGGAGCCGGGCAGGGGCAGGGACCTGCCGATCCACCGGGCCGGACGGCGTGCCCGTGCGTAGCGGGCGGCGCCCGGTGGGCAGGCTCCGGGCGACAACCGCCACCGGACCCACTGGAGAGCCCGCCCGTGACTCCGCTCCTCCCCGACCCCGCGCCCGCCGTCCACGCAGAGGCCCTGATCCGCGACGACCGGGGGCAGGTCCTGCTCGTCCGCGCGGGTGACGGCGGCACCTGGGCGCTGCCCGGCGGCCCGGTCGCGGACGAGGAGCCCGCGCTCGCGCTCCTGCGCGTCCTCGCGGAGCGGTTCGGCGGATCCGCCGAGACCGGCCGGCTGCTGGCCGTGGACACCGAGTCACCGGCGGCGGGCCGGCGCACCCGTCTGGTGTTCCTCCACGCCGTCCATGCCGTCGACGGCACCGTCGACGGCGGCAACGGGTGGGTGCTGCCGAGCACCGCCGCGTTCCACCCCGAGCACGAGGCCACGGCCCTGCTCGCGCCACCGGCGGCACGGCGGCTCGCGGCCGCGGTCGACGCCCAGCGCGGGGCGCACACCGCGGTGCTGCGCGACGGCCACCGGACGCCGATGGGGCCGCGCGACCACTACGCCCAGCTGCCGGCGCCGATGGCGGCGGCCACCGCGCTGGTCACCGACACCTCCGGGCGGGTGCTCGTCCTGCACCCCGGCTACAAGGACCACCTGGAGCTCCCGGGCGGGATGGTCGAGGCGCACGAGGATCCGGGGCAGGCCGCCGCACGGGAGCTGATGGAGGAGCTGTCCCTCGGCGTGCCCGTCGGACGGCTGCTGGTGGTGGACACCACGCCGGCCTCCGCGACCAGGCACGGCCGGGCGCTGGCCTGCTTCGTCTTCGACACCGCGCCGCTGACACCGGAGCAGGCCGAGGGGCTGGTCTTCGCCGACGGGGAGATCAGGGCGGCGAGCTGGCTGCCTCCGGAGGAGGCCGTCCGACGGCTGCCGCCCTTCCTCGGGGCCCGGGTCTCCGCCGCCCTGCGGGCCCGCGAGGCCGGCACCGTCGTCCATCTGGAGGCCGGGCGTCCGGCGCGTCGGTCCTGAGCCCGTCCGGCCCCGGCCCCGGCGGTCCGCAGGTGGTGTGCCGGGTCGGGTCAGCTGCGGGCGGGGGCGAGCGGGAGGCGGGTGCGGAAGACGGTGGGGCCCGGGGCGGGGGCGAGGGTGAGGTCACCGCCGTGGTGGCGGGCGATGTCGCGGGCTATCGGCAGGCCGAGTCCGGCGCCGCCGTGGTCGCGGCTGCGGGCGTCGTCGAGCCGGGTGAACCGTTCGAAGATCCGCTCGCGGTCCTCGGGTGCGACCTCGGGGCCGTCGTTGGCGACCTCCAGGACGGCGTACCCGGTGCCGTCCTCGCGGTGGACGCGGACGGTGACCCGCCGGTCGGCGTGCCGCTGGGCGTTGTCGAGCAGGTTGGTCAGCAGCCGGCCGAGCCACAGCCTGCTGCCGACCACCGCGACGCCGTCCGGCAGGTCGAGGCCGACGGGGTGCGGGTCACCGGCCCGGGCCCGCACGGTGCCCGCCGCCAGTTCGGCGAGGTCGACCGGATCGAGGGGGTCGAAGGAGTCGGCGGAGCGGTCGGGCCCGGCGGAGTCGAGCCGGGCCAGCAGCAGCAGGTCGGTGGCGAGGGCCTGCAGCCGGTCGGTGTCCTCCAGGGCGCCTTCGAGCAGGGTGGTGCGCACCTCGGGATCGGGGTGGGCCAGCGCGACCTCCAGCTGGGTGCGCAGCACGGCCAGCGGGCTGCGCAGTTCGTGCGAGGCGTCCGCGATGAAGCGGCGCTGGCGTGCGCCGGCGGCCTCCAGCCGCGCCAGCATGGCGTTCATGGTGCCCGCCAGCCGTGCGATCTCGTCGTCGGCGGCCGGTACGGGGACCCGGAGGTCCAGGTGCCGGTCGCCGATGGCGGCGACGCCCGCGCGGATCGCCTCCACCGGGGCGAGCGCGCGCCCGGTGGTGCGCCAGGTGAGGACGCCGACGGTGAGCAGCAGCAGCGGGCAGAGGACGAGGAGTGCGCCGGCGGCGACGTGCTGGGCGGTGTCGACGGTGCGCAGCGAGGAGCCGACGTGCACGGTGACCTGGCCGGACGGGGTGGTGGCGGTGACGGTGGCGACCCGCTGGCGGTGCTCCTCGCCGAACGGTCGCAGGTCGAAGGTGGTGTGGCCGTCGGGACCGCCGACGGGGGTGACGGCGGGGCGGCCCGCCAGGTTCTGGCTGGCGGCCAGCACCCGGCCGTTCTCGTCGACGACCTGGACGAAGTCGGTGCCGTGGTCGAGCGGGAGCAGCGGGGTGAGCCGGGCGTCGGCGGCCAGCCGGGCGACGGCGACGGCCTGTTCGCGGGCGCCGCTCTCGACGCTGCGTTCGAGGTTGGCGTGCAGCAGGCCGAGGAGTGCGGTGGAGGCCACGAGCAGGGCGGCGCCGACGGTGGTGCAGGCGGCGAGGGTGGTCCGGGCGCGCACCGAACGCGGGGCGAGGCGCGCCACCAGGCGGCCGGCCCGGCCGCGGAGGCGCTTGCGGGGGCGGGGGCGGGCGGGTGCGGCCGGCGCGCCGGGGGGGTGCGGGGCCCGCGCGGGGGACACCGCGGGGGGGGGCTGGGGGGGGCCGGGGGGGCGGGGGGGGGGGGGGGGGGGGGGGGGGGGGCCCGCCGCTCGGGCGGTCTGCGGCACCTGCGTGGGCGACACCGGGGGCGTCGACTCAGCCACCGTCGGCCGCCAGTCGGTAGCCGACGCCCCGCACGGTCTGCAGGGCGGCCCGCCCGAACGGGGTGTCGATCTTGCGGCGCAGGGCGCTGATGTGGACCTCGACGATGTTCGGGTCGCCGTCCGGTCCGGACTCCCAGACCTCGTCGAGGATCTCCCGTTTGGTCACCACCTCGCCGGCCCGCCGGGCGAGGTGGTCGAGGACGGCGAACTCGCGGGCGGTGAGCCGGACGGGGGTGCCGGCCCGGGTGCAGGTGCGTCCGGCGGCGTCGACCACCAGGTCGCCGAGGACGGTCGCGCGGGGTGCCCGGCTGCCGATGCGCCGGGCGAGGGCCCGCAGCCGGGCGACCAGGACGACGTAGGAGAACGGCTTGGACAGGAAGTCGTCGGCGCCGGTGTCCAGCGCCTCGGCCTCGTCCCACTCGCCGTCCTTGGCGGTCAGCATGAGGATGCCCGCGTCGTGGCCGGCGGCGCGCAGCAGCGAGCAGACCCGGTAGCCGTTGAGGCCGGGCAGCATGATGTCCAGCACGATCACGTCGTAGGGCTGCTCGGCGGCGCGGGCGAGGCCGGTGACGCCGTCGTGGGCGACGTCCACCGTGAAGCCCTCGGCCGTCAGGCCGTGCCGCAGCGCCGCGGCCAGCCGCCGTTCGTCCTCCACCACCAGTACCCGCATGCGCTACAGGGTGACAGGTGGTCCCGGCGGCTCCCTGAAGGGGTCTTCAGGTTCTTCAGCGGCGCTTCAGGAACGGTGCCGCATGCTGGCCGCCGCCGTACCGGCCGGGCGAGGGCCCGGCGGGGTGCGGCGACACCGTGCGGTGACGAGCGAGGAGGAGAGGCGGCCGATGAGCGAGCCTGTGGGTCCGGCGGAGCGAGGTGCGGAGACCGGCAAGGTGCCGGGGGCGGTCGGTCCGGGCGGTCGGCGGACGACCGTCGGGCGGTGGGTGCGCGGGCGGACGGCCCGCTGGGTCGGGGTCGGTGCGGCCGTGGTCGTGCTGGGTGGTGCCGCGGCGGCCGCCGTCCACCACGCGGAGGAGCACCACGGCTCCCGGGTCGCCTTCCGGGACGGCGAGCCCGTCGGGCCCGTCGGTGGCAAGCAGCGGGTCGTCCGTGGTGAGGACGGGCGGCGGATCGTGATCGAGCAGCGGACGGCGGGCCGCCCGGCAGTGGGCGACCCGGCGGAGGCCGGCCCGTCGGACGGCAGGGCGATACCGCACCTCGCCCCCGCACCGCTGCCCGAGCTCGCCGCGGGCGACGCGGTGGCGAAGGGCGCCGCGGCCGTGCCCGGCGGCAAGGTCGAGTCGCTGCGTCCGGCCGATCGGCAGGGCGGCGGCCGCAGCTGGCAGGCGGTGGTGGTCGGCACGGACGGTGTCCGGCACCTGGTCACCGTGGACGGCACCAGCGGCGCCGTGACCGGCAACTCCGTGGTGGACGGACCGACCGGCTGACCTGCGGTCGCACCGCCCGTCCGGGCCCGTCGTGTCCGGCCCGTCGTACCGGGCCCGTCGTGTCCGGCCCGTCGTACCGGGCCGTCGTACCGGGCCGTCGCCTCGCCGTGCGGTCAGCCGCGGAAGGCCGCCGGCCGCTCGGGCGAGGCCTCGGACAGGGCCTTCTCCACCTCCGCCACGCCGCCGCGGAGCCCGTACACCGGGGTGTCTGGCTGCTGGCGCCAGGATTCGTCGATGGTGCCGGCGTCCACGGTGTCGAAGCCGAGCTCGTCGATGAGGGCGCGGACCAGCTCCTTGGCCGCCGGGTCGTCGCCGGCCACCGGCAGGGCGATGCGCTCCGGGTCGCCCTGGGGGCGCGGCGCGTCCAGCAGGTCCTGGGCGTAGGTGCCGTTGAACGCCTTGACGACGGGGTGGCCGAGCTGCCGGCTCGTCCAGCGGCTCTCCGTCAGCCCGTCCTCGATCCCGGCGATCCGGCCGTCCCGCTGCTGCGGGTAGTAGTTGCCGGTGTCGATCACCACGAAGCCGTCGGCGGCGCCGTCGAACAGCCCGGCCGGCAGGTCCGGCACGCGCTTCAGCGGGACGGTCACCACGACCACCTGCGCGCCGCGCGCGGCCTCCGTCGCCGCGACGGGTGTCGCCCCCGTCTCCTCGGCGAGCGCCGCCAACGACTGCGGGCCGCGCGAGTTGGCCACCCGCACCTCGTGGCCGAGGGCCGTGAGCCGACGGGTGAGGTTGCCGCCGATGTTCCCGGCCCCGATGATGCCGATCTTCATAACACCCTCCTCGGTACGCCGACGGCCCTGCGGCCGCCCGTGGTACCCGAACCGGCCGAATCCCCGTGCTATTTCCGGGAACCGCCGCCGAGCCGGGAATTCACCCGGTGGAGTGATGTTCTGACGACCGCTCAGCCACAGGGCCGACCGCGGTCAGCAGGGCAGCGGGGCGAAGCGGCCGGTGCCCCGGTCGTACGCCTCGACCGCGCCGGAGGCGATGTCGTAGACCCAGCCGTGCAGGGTCAGCGCCCGCCGGTCCAGCGCCTCGGCGACGACCGGGTGGGTGCGCAGCCGGTCGAGCTGGGTGACGACGTTGGCCCGCACCACAGCGGCCACCCGGTCCTCGACCGGGGCGTCCGCGGCGCCGGGGTCCGCCTCGGCGGCGACGCCCGCACCGTGCCGCAGCCAGGCGGCGACCGACGGCAGGCGGTCGAGGCCCTCTCCGGTGACGAGCGCGGTCATCGCCCCGCAGCCGGAGTGCCCGCAGACCACGACGTCGCTCACGCCCAGGACGCCGACCGCGTACTCGATGCTGGCGGCGATCCCGTCCGGGCCGGCCGGGTGCGGGGGCACCAGGTTGCCGGCCGTCCGGACGACGAAGAGCTCCCCGGGCTCGCTCTGGGTGATCAGCTCGGGCACCACCCGGCTGTCCGAGCATCCGACGAAGAGCGTGCCGGGCCGGTGCCGGACGGCCAGGTCTGCGAAGAGCGCGGCCCGCGGGGGAAAGGCCTCGCGGCGGAAGCGCCGCAGCCCGTCGGTGATCTGCTGCATGGCGTCGACTCTGCCCGACCAGCGGGTATAGCGTCCAAGACGGAGATTCCATGACTCCCATCGACCACATCTATGATCGGGCCATGGAACTGCGCCACCTGCGCTACCTGCTCGCCGTGGCGGAGCACGGGAGCTTCACCCGGGCCGCCGAGGCCCTGCACCTCTCCCAGCCGACGCTCTCGCACCAGGTCCGGCAGCTCGAACGGTCGCTCGGCGTGGAGCTGCTCGACCGCACCGGCCGGCGGGTGCGGCCGACCGACGCCGGCGAGGCGTACCTGCGGCACGCCCGGCTGGCGTTGCGCGAACTCGCGACCGCCGAGCGCGCGGTGCAGGACGTGCAGGACCTGTCGCGCGGCACGCTGCGGCTGGCCACCACACCGACCTTCAGCGCCTACCTGACCGGGCCGCTGGTCGCGGCCTTCCACGCCGCGCACCCGGGGATCGTCCTGGACGTCCGGGAGGTCCCGCAGGACCGGATCGAGGCCGAGCTCGCCGAGGACGCGCTCGACCTGGGCATCGCCTTCGGCGGCACCCACCGTCCGGGGATCGCCGCGCAGCCGCTCTTCCCGGAGGGCCTGGTGCTGGCCGTGGGCCCGGCCCATCCGCTCGCCGGGCGGCGGGAGCCGCTGCCCGCGGCCGAGCTGGCCGGACATCCGCTCGCCCTGCTCAGCGGCGGTTTCGCCACCCGGCGGCACCTGGACGCCTACGCCGCCGAGAACGGCCTCGCGCTGGCGGCCGCGGTGGAGGCGGCCTCGATCGCGGTGATCGCCGACCTGGTCGCCGCGGGCGCCCTGGCCAGCGTGCTGCCGGACCGCGCCGTCCGGCAGTACCCGGACCTCTCCGAGGTGCCCACCGATCCACCGCTGCCCACCCGTACGGTCGTGCTGCTCCACCGCGAGAGCGCCTACCGCAGCGCCGCGCTCCGCGCCTTCACCGCGGCCGCGCTCGCCCACGTCCCGAGCGGCGGCGACCCGGCCGGCTGACGCGGCGGGTCCGCGGCACGCATGATCGGGCCGGGCCGGGGCAGCCGGAGCGGTGCACAGTCCGTCACCGTGAGAGGAGAACGCGCATGCTCGCCGTCGTCCTGGTCCTGCTGCTCGCGCTGCTGCTGTTCGGTCTGGGGTTCGCGCTCAAGGCACTGTGGTGGATCGCCGTGATCGTCCTGGCCGTGTGGCTGGTCGGCTTCGTCGCCCGCGGCACCACGACAGGCGGTTCGCGGGCCCGCTGGTACCGCTGGTAGTCCCGTGCCGCCCGCGACCCGGGCCGGTCGCCGAGGAATCGGCGCCCGGCCCGGTGCCGTGCGTACGGCCGGTCACGTGTGCGGGCCGGGACTGCGTCAGCAGACCTGGATGCCGATCAGACAGGTGTCGTCGTCGGTGTCGGCGCTGCTGTGGGTGAGCAGGTGGTCGAGGTGGCGCTCCAGCGGCGCCGGGTCCCGGGCGTCCCGGGCCGCGCCGAAGGCCCGCTCGGTGAGCGCGACCAGGCCGTCGAGCGACTCCTGCAGGGTGCGGTCCTTCCGCTCGATCAGACCGTCGGTGTACATCATCAGGGTGTCGCCGGCCTCCAGTTGGAGGGTGCCCTCCTCGTAGTCCGCGTCGGCGAGCGCACCGAGCAGGATGCCGCCGAGCGGCGGGACGGTCTCGGCGCGGCCGCGCCGCAGCAGCACCGGCGGCAGGTGCCCGGCGCGGGCCCAGCTCAGGGTGCGGTCGGCGGGGTCGTAGAGCGCGCAGACGGCGGTGGCCGTGACGTGGTCGGTCAGGTGGTGCGTCACGTTGTTGAGCCAGCCCAGCAGTTGGGCCGGACCGGAGCCGGTCGCGGCCAGGCCGCGCAGCGCGTTGCGCAGGGCGACCATGCCGGTGGCGGCCTCGATGCCGTGCCCGGCGACGTCGCCGACGCAGAGCAGGATCCGCTTGCTGGGCAGCGTGACGGCGTCGTACCAGTCGCCGCCGACCATGTGGTCCTTCTCGGCGGGGCGGTAGCGGACGGCGATCCGCAGCCCGGTGAGGTCGAGCGGGCCGCGGCCCACCGGCATGATGGCGTGCTGGAGTTGCAGCGCCAGCCGGTTGCGGGCGGCGGCCTGCTCCTCGGTGTGGGCCAGCTGCTCGCGGGTGGCGGCGAGGGCGACCTCCGTCCAGTGCTGGGCGGAGACGTCCTGGTAGGCGCCGCGGACGGCGGTGAGCCGGGACCACTGGTCCAGCACGGGCTCGGCGACGATCCGGATGTGCCGGACGACCCCGTCGGGCCGGTTGAGCCGGAAGGCGGTGTCGGCCGGCCGGCGGTGGTGCAGCAGGGTGCGCACGAAGCGGCCGATGGCGTGCCGGTCGTCGGGGTGGCAGTGGACGGCGAGTTGGTCGAGGGTCACCGGCGGCGCCGTCGGCGGCAGCCCGTACAGGTCGAAGACGGTCTCGTTCCAGGTGGCCGCGCCCGTCCGCAGGTCCTCCTCGAACCCGCCGATCCGGCCGAGGCGCTGGGCGTGCTGGAGCAGGCTGGCGACACGGCTGGACTCGTCCCGGGTGCGCCACACGCAGACCACGTGGTCGCCGTGACGGCTGAGCGCGGCCTCGGCGGTGGTGGTGAGCGGGACGTCGTCGATCAGCGCGGTCAGTCCGAGGTTCGCCGAGCGGTACGGCTCGCCGGTGGCGTGGACGTGCTCGACGAGCTGGAAGAGGCCGCCCGGCTCCGCGCTGAGCGGGTACGCCTCCAGCAGGGTGGCGCCGGCGACCGCGGCCGCTGGGCGGCCCGCGAAGTCGACGAAGCGGGTGTTCACGTGGCTGATCAGGAAGTCGGCGACGGCGCCGCGGTCGTCGAGCAGCGGCTTGAGCAGCAGACCGGGGTCGTGCAGGCCGTCGACCAGGTCGAGCAGTTCCCGCAGGCGGGCGTCGGCGGCCGGGATCAGTGCGCCGGGCGGGATCTCCGGCGCCGACTCCAGGGCGCGGGCGCAGAGCTCCGCCAGTGCCTCGAACTGGCGCAGCACGGCCGGGGGTTGCTCGGCGGTGCGGGCGGCCCAGCAGATCTCCAGGACGCAGGTGAGCCGGCCGCCGAAGCCGGCCGGCACGGCGATCCGGGTGCCGGTGAGCTGGCGGCGGCCGATGCCGGGCGGTCCGGAGGCGACCGAGTCGAACCGGACGAGGTCGCGGGCGGTGAGCGCGGAGCGCGCCGGGGTGGGGACGCCGGGCGGGACGTAGTGCCAGCGGGCGGCCTCCTCGGCGGTGAACCCGGCCGAGCCGGCGAGCCGGAGCGAACCGTCCGGCTGGGCCTCCCAGATGACGGCGGCACCGGCGTCCAGCGGGGCGAGGGCGTGGTCGAGCACGGAGCGCGCGACCGTGTGGATGTCGTCGCCGGCCATGGCGGCGGCTTCGGCGGTGCGCAGCCGCAGCGCCGGGGAGACCGGCTCGGCGGGTGCGGACCGGTCGGCGCCGTGCGGGGCGGGTCCGCCGGCGGCGACGAACTCCCGTGCGGTGTCGGCGATGCCGTCCTGCGCGGCCTGGTTGATGATGTCGGCGGCCAGCTCCAGCACGGTGACGTTCGCCCGCTCGGCGAGCGCGGCGAGCTGGGCCTCGGCCTCGGCCGGACCGCAGGTGAGCCGCCCGATCAGGATGCCCTTGGCCAGCTCGATCAGCGCGCGTCCGTCGGCGGCCGCCTGGGCCTCGCGGACCTCCCGGCGCAGCCGTTCGACGGTGGAGGCGAGCCTGCCGAGGACGCCCGGCGCCGGGCCGGCCGTCCGGCGCGGCCCGCGCAGCGGCAGCTCGGCGGCAGCGCCGCTCTCGGGCAGTGGCCCGGCGGTCTCGGGCAGTGCTCCGGCGGTCTCCGCAGGGGCCGCGGCGGTCTCCGCAGCGGCGTCCGCCGCGAGTTCGCCGGACGCGGGGAGGTCGGCGCTCATGCCCGGGCCTCCGCGACGGCGCTGCCGAGGCTGCGCCGGATGCAGGCGACCAGGTCGCGGGCGTCGACCGGCTTGGTGACGTAGTCGGTGGCGCCGGAGGCGATGCTCTTCTCCCGGTCGCCCGGCATGGCCTTGGCGGTGACCGCGATGATCGGCAGGTCGGTGTGGGCGGGCATGGCGCGGATCGCCGTGGTGGCGGTGTAGCCGTCCATCTCCGGCATCATCACGTCCATCAGGATGAGGTCGACGCCGGGGTGCCGGGTGAGCGTCTCGATGCCCGCGCGCCCGTTCTCGGCCTGCAGCACCGTCATGCCGTGCAGTTCGAGGATGCCGGTGATGGCGTACAGGTTGCGGTCGTCGTCGTCGACGACGAGCACCGTCCGCCCGGCGAGCGTGCCGTCCACGTCCTGGGCGACGGGGCCGGCGGTCTCCTCGCCGCGGACCAGCGGCAGGACGTCGCCGGGGCGGTCGGCGCTCAGGTGCAGGGCGATGCGTTCGCGGAGTTCGTCCAGGCTGGAGAGCATGTCGACCGGAGGCTGGGCGGACCGGGCGGCGAGCGTCTCCTCGTGGCCCCCGGTGCGGCGGCCGCTGTGCGCGAGGACGGGCACGCCGTGCAGGGCGGGGTCGCGGCCCATCGAGTCGAGGAAGGCCGCGGCGGCGCCGCCCGGGAGGTCGAGGTCCAGCACGACGCAGTGGAAGGCCTGGTCGGCGAGCAGGGCGGCGTCCTCCGCCCGGCCGGCCGCCGCGACGATCTCGACCGGCCCGCGCGGGTCGCCGGGGCCGGCGTGCGCGGCCAGGTCGGCGGCGGCGCTCTCGGCGACCATGGAGAGCAGACCGCGCGGCCGCTCCTCGATGACCAGCAGCCGCTTGCGCAGCACGGGCGCCGGGGCCGTGGGGGCGGTCCGTTCCTGCGGGCCGGCGGGGTGCGCCTGGTCCGCCGGACGCGGCTCGACGGCGTCGGGGTGCTCGATGGGGAGGTACAGGGTGAATGTGCTGCCGCGGCCCTGGATGCTCTCGGCGGTGATGGCGCCGCCGAGCAGGTAGGCGATCTCCCGGCTGATGG
This sequence comes from Kitasatospora arboriphila, assembly GCF_039528095.1. Taxonomy (NCBI): domain Bacteria; kingdom Bacillati; phylum Actinomycetota; class Actinomycetes; order Kitasatosporales; family Streptomycetaceae; genus Kitasatospora; species Kitasatospora arboriphila. Next base: position 58,683 of record NZ_BAAALD010000007.1, on the reverse strand, counting down.
AGAGTCCGAGGCCGGTGCCGCCGTACTTGCGGCTGGTGGTGCCGTCGGCCTGCTGGAAGGCGCCGAAGACGCTGTCGAGGTGCTGCGGGGCGATGCCGATGCCGGTGTCGGTGACGTGGAAGGCCACCACCGGGCCGCCGTGCCGGGCCAGGCCGGGGACGGCCTCCGCGGCGGCGGGTTCGATCCGCAGCTCGATGCCGCCGCGCTCGGTGAACTTGACGGCGTTGGAGAGCAGGTTGCGCAGCACCTGGCGCAGCCGGTAGTCGTCGGTGAGCAGGGCGGCGGGCACGCCCGCCGCGGTGGTGATCCGGAAGTCCAGGCTCTTCTGGCCGGTGAGCGGCCGGAAGGTGGCCTCCACGTACTCCAGCAGCTTGGTGAGCGGGATGCGCTCGGGGCTGATGTCCATCTTGCCGGCCTCGACCTTGGAGAGGTCGAGGATGTCGTTGATGAGCTGGAGCAGGTCGGAACCGGCGGAGTGGATGATGCCCGCGTACTCGACCTGCTTGGCCGTCAGGTTCCGGGTGGGGTTCTGGGCGAGCAGCTGGGCGAGGATGAGCAGGCTGTTGAGCGGGGTGCGCAGCTCGTGGCTCATGTTGGCGAGGAACTCGGACTTGTACTTGGAGGCCAGCGAGAGCTGGTGGGCGCGGTCCTCCAGCTCCTGGCGGGCCTGCTCGATCTCCAGGTTCTTGGTCTCGATGTCGCGGTTCTGCGCGGCCAGCAGGGCGGCCTTCTCCTCGAGTTCGGCGTTGGAGGACTGCAACTCCTCCTGCCGGGACTGGAGTTCGCGGGAGCGGGTCTGGAGTTCGGCGGTCAGCCGCTGGGACTCGCCGAGCAGTTCGTCGGTGCGGGCGTTGGCGAGGATGGTGTTGACGTTGACGCCGATGGTCTCCATCAGCTGGTCGAGCAGGCCGCGGTGGACGGCGGTGAAACCGTGCACGGTGGCGAGTTCGATGACGCCGAGCACCTGGTCCTCGGCCAGGATCGGGAAGACCACGAGCTCCAGCGGGGTGGTGCTGCCGAGGCCCGAGGAGACGGTGACGTAGTCGCCGGGCAGCCGGTCGACCACGATCATGCGCTTGCTGCGGGCGGCCTGACCGACGAAGGACTCGCCGAGGCGGAAGCGGGCGGGGGCCTGTCCGGGCCGGTGCGCGTAGGAACCGACCAGGGCCAGTTCGGTGCCCTCGGGGGTGTCCTCGGCGAGGTAGAACGCGCCGTACTGGGCGCCGACCAGCGGGGTGAGCTCGTCCATCACGACCTCGGCGACCACGGCGAGGTCGCGGCGGCCCTGCATCAGGCCGGAGATGCGGGCCAGGTTGGTCTTCAGCCAGTCCTGCTCCTCGTTGGCCCGGGTGGTCTCGCGCAGCGACTCCACCATGAAGTTGATGTTGTCCTTGAGGTCGGCGACCTCACCGGAGGCGTCGACGGTGATCGACCGGGTCAGGTCGCCGGCGGCCACCGCGCTGGCCACCTCGGCGATCGCCCGGACCTGCCGGGTGAGGTTCCCGGCGAGGCCGTTGACGTTCTCGGTGAGGCGCTTCCAGGTGCCGGAGACGCCCTCGACCTCGGCCTGGCCGCCGAGGGTGCCCTCGGTGCCCACCTCCCGGGCCACCCGGGTGACCTCGGCGGCGAACGCGGAGAGCTGGTCGACCATGGTGTTGATGGTGGTCTTGAGCTCCAGGATCTCGCCGCGGGCGTCGACGTCGATCTTCCGCGTCAGGTCGCCCTTCGCCACCGCGGTGGTGACCTGGGCGATGTTGCGGACCTGGCTGGTCAGGTTGTGCGCCATGAAGTTGACGTTGTCGGTGAGGTCCTTCCAGGTGCCGGCGACGTTCGGCACCCGGGCCTGCCCGCCGAGGGTGCCCTCGGTGCCGACCTCGCGCGCCACCCGGGTCACCTCGTCCGCGAACGCCGAGAGCGTGTCCACCATGGTGTTGATCACGCCGGCCAGCGCGGCGACCTCGCCCTTCGCCTCGACGGTGATCTTCTGACTGAGGTCACCGCGGGCGACGGCGGTCGCGACCTGGGCGATCGAACGGACCTGCCCGGTCAGGTTGGACGCCATCACGTTGACGTTGTCCGTGAGGTCCTTCCAGGTACCGGAGGCTCCGCGGACGGTGGCCTGACCGCCGAGGTTGCCCTCGGTGCCGACCTCGCGCGCCACCCGGGTCACCTCGTCCGCGAACGCCGAGAGCTGGTCGACCATCGTGTTGATGGTCTCCTTCAGCTCCAGGATCTCGCCGCGCGCGTCGACCCGGATCTTCTGGCTCAGGTCGCCGCGGGCGACCGCCGTCGTCACCTCGGCGATCGACCGCACCTGCGCGGTCAGGTTGTCCGCCATGACGTTGACCGACTCGGTGAGGTCCCGCCAGGTGCCCGACACGTCGCGGACGTCCGCCTGACCGCCGAGCCGTCCCTCGGTGCCGACCTCGCGGGCCACCCGGGTCACCTCCCCGGCGAAGGAGGAGAGCTGGTCGACCATCGTGTTGATGGTCTCCTTCAGCTCCAGGATCTCGCCGCGGGCCGTCACGTTGATCTTCTGCGAGAGGTCGCCCTTCGCCACCGCCGTCGCCACCTGCGCGATGGAGCGGACCTGGTCCGTCAGGTTGCCCGCCATGGAGTTCACCGAGACGGTCAGGTCGCGCCAGGTGCCGGCGACGCCCGGCACCTGCGCCTGGCCGCCCAGGATGCCCTCGGTGCCGACCTCGCGCGCCACCCGGGTCACCTCGTCGGCGAAGGAGGAGAGCTGGTCGACCATCGTGTTGACGGTGTTCTTGAGCTCCAGGATCTCGCCGCGCGCATCGACGGTGATCTTCTGCGACAGGTCGCCCTTCGCCACCGCGGTGGTCACCTGGGCGATGTTGCGGACCTGGTCGGTCAGGTTGCCGGCCATGAAGTTGACCGAATCCGTCAGGTCGCGCCAGGTGCCGGCGACGCCGGGCACCTGCGCCTGGCCGCCGAGACGGCCCTCGCTGCCGACCTCGCGCGCCACCCGGGTCACCTCGTCCGCGAACGCCGAGAGCTGGTCGACCATCGTGTTGACGGTGTTCTTGAGCTCCAGGATCTCGCCGCGGGCGGCGACGTCGATCTTCTGCGAGAGGTCGCCCTTCGCCACCGCCGTCGCCACCTGCGCGATGTCGCGGACCTGGGTGGTCAGGTTGCCGGCCATGGCGTTGACCGAGTCCGTCAGGTCCTTCCACGTCCCTGACACCCCGGGCACCGCGGCCTGGCCGCCGAGCCGCCCGTCGGTGCCGACCTCGCGCGCCACCCGGGTCACTTCCGAGGTGAACAGCGACAGTTGGTCGACCATGCCGTTGAACACGCCGGCGATCTCGCCGAGCAGTCCGTCGGCGTCGTCGGGCAGCCGGGTGCCGAAGTCGCCGTCGCGGACGGCCGTCAGACCGGCCAGCAGATTGCGCAGGTCCGGCTCGCCCACCGTGCCGGGCGGGTTGGGCCCCACGGGAAGGACGCCGTTCGCGATCCGGCCCGGCTGCGTCTCCGTCACGGCCACGTTCCCCTCGTCACGGCCGAGTTGCCCCGGTGGTGATGGAGCCGCGCACGGTCCCGGGCGCGACCGCCGGCCGCGCGGGCGGCCGGGCCGCAGGCGACACTACCCTACGCCGCGTACGCACAAGCCCTGCTCGGCGGCCCGATCAACGGCCCGATCGGCGGCCCGACGGACGGAAGTCGCCGGTGCGCGCACGGGATTCCGGAAGGGGAATCGGCGGGCGGACGTGTGGTACGAATCCATGCGGGTGATACGCATCCCCACGGAAGGTGATGGACGGCACGGCGGCACCGCGCAGGGCCGCGGCGGGAGGGCAGCGCAATGGGCACCGGCGACACCGACCAGGCGACCGGAACGGCGACGGACGCCGGCGTCCGCACCGTCGTGGCAGCGGCATTCGACGGTGCGGTCGTCTGCGCCGTCGAGGGCGACCTGGACCTGGACGGCGCGAACGCCGCCCGCCCGGACCTGGAGGCGGCACTCGCCGCGGCGGCCACCACCCTGTGCCTGGACCTCGCCGGTGTCGGCTTCTGCGACTCCTCCGGACTCAACCTGCTGCTCCGGCTGCGCACCCGGGCCCGGGAGCGGGACGTCCGGCTGGTGCTCTGCGCACTGCCGCCGCAGATGCGGCGCCTGCTCGCGATGACCGGCGCCGACACCGTCTTCGCCGTGCTCGGCTCCACCGCGGAGTTCCGGGGCAGCGGACGGCAGCCGTGACAGCCGCCGCCGACAGCAGTCGCCGCGAGGGGACGGGGAACGTCCCTGCCGCGGTCGCCGCCCGCGCGACGATCGCCTTCGACGGCGGCGGACGGGCCCGCGCAGGACGGCGGTTCGCCGAGGCGGTACTCGCCTCCTGGGGCGTGGACCCGGCCGGCCCGGCTGCCGACTGCATCCGCCTGGTCGTGGCGGAGCTGCTCACCAACGCCGCCCAGCACGCCGACGGGCCGCTCGAACTGACGCTCTCCCCGGCCCACGCGGCCGTCCGGATCGAGGTGGTCGACGCCGGGCCGGCCCGCCCCCTGCCGCGGCGCCCGCACGACGCCGCCCGGCCGAGCGGCCACGGCCTCTTCATCGTCGAGCGGCTGAGCTCGTCCTGGGGCGTGGCCGAGCACCCCGCGGGCAAGACCGTCTGGGCCGTCCTCCCCCTGCCGGACGCCGGTCGAGGCATCCAGTAGGGCCTGCACTCCAAGGCGTTTGGCGTGCGCCCTTGGGGGCGCGTGGGGGCACCTCCGGTGGATGCCCCGATCAGGCGGTCGCCGTCAGGTCGCCCGGGTGTGGGGCTCGGCGTTCGAGGCCGTGGGCGGTGTCGGGTGCCTCGTCGGTGTCCGGGTCGTCCGGGCAGGCGTGTCCGTGGCCGAGGGCGGCGAGGTCGTCGAGCAGTGCCCCGAGGGCGCCGAGCACGGCGCGGTCGCGCCGCGGCGTCTCGGGCCCGTCCTCGGGCGCGCGGTGGGGGTGGTGCGGGAACGCCATCGCTCCTCCTCGGGCAGGGCTCGGCCGGAGGTCGGCCGGGGCTCGGCCGCGGCCCGGGCGGGGTGTCCGCCGATCCGCGGGGCCGTCAGTGTGACGGATGCGGCCGCCCGCCGCTCTCCGGTTCCTCCGTCCGGGTGATGTCGGCCGAGGCGTCGTGGGCGGCCGGCTCGGCGCCGGCCAGGCCGAGCACCTCCAGCAGCAGCCGCCGGTCCTCCCCGTCGCGGGCGTGTTCGGCCACCACCGCACGGACCCGGTCGAGGGTCTCGGGTCTCAGTGCACCGGCGGGTTCGACGTTCTCGCCGAGCATGGCGAGGTCGCGATCGGCATGGGCCACGGCAGGCTCCCTTCGCCGTGCGGGACGCAGAACCCTCCAGGTTACTGCGCCCCGGACCGGGACGGGCCGTACGGTCCGCCTCCTGCTCCGTCCGCGGAGCAGGAATGTCCGCCTGCCCGGCCCGACCGCACGCAAACCCCGCGGCGGACGGCCCGCTCCCGCAGCCGGTGCGCCTGCCCGGCGGGTGCGTCACCGCCTGCCGCCGGTGCTCAGCAGGCCGGTACCCGGTGGGCCGGTGCTCAGTAGGGCAGCGGCCGGCCCGACGGGGTCCGCAGATCGAGTGGAGGCCGCGGCTTGCCCCGGACGGGGCGTGACACCACCTTGATCCTGATCATCACCGTCACCTCCTCGGTCACCGGCACGGGCGGACCTCTGCCCACCTGCGCCGTTCCTCACGCGTACCGGATCTCTGCCCCGTCCGGGGCCCGGTCAACCACGGTCCGCGGGGCAGGTAGTCCGGTTCCGGTCAAGAGGCCGGGAGGCCCACCGCGGCGCTCCTCGGGCACACCTGACAGGGCGCCACGAACGCCCGACGCCGGCGGGGCGCGCCACGGGGGCGGCACCGCCGGCGTCCGGACGGAGGGTCAGCGCGCCGGTGTCGGCAGCGGGGGCTTGGCCGCGGTGTGGAGCCAGGCGTCGAAGAGCGGGCCGAGATCGCGGTGCGAGATCTTCTCGGCGAGCCGCAGCAGGTCACCGGTGTCCACCGTGCCGTAGCGGTGGGTGCGCGCCCAGGTGCGGAGCAGGTCGAAGAAGTCGCGGTCGCCGATGGTGGTGCGCAGGGCGTGCAGGGTCATCGCGCCGCGGATGTAGACCGCGTCGTAGTTGAACATCTCGTCGCGGCCGGGGTCGCCGGTCTCCAGGTTCCAGAACGGGTCGCCGGCGGGCGTCTCGTAGTAGGTGTCGAAGACCTGCTGCACGGTGGGGCCGCCGTGGTCCTCCTGCCACAGCCATTCGGTGTAGGTGGCGAAGCCCTCGTTCAGCCAGATGTCGCGCCAGGTGGAGGGGGTGACGCTGTCGCCGTACCACTGGTGGGCGATCTCGTGGACGACGGTGAGCTCGTCGGTGCCGCCGTCGTAGACCGGGCGGCTCTGGGTCTCCAGGGCGTAGCCGACGCCGACCTGGTCGATGATGCCGCCGGTCGAGTCGAAGGGGTACGCGCCGAAGCGCTTCCGCTCCCAGGCGACCGCCTGGGCGGTGGCCGGATGCAGCAGGCCGTCGTCGCTGCCGGTCGGGTCGTAGGCGGTGATGTTGGGCAGGCCGCCGTCGGTGCTGCGGGTGACCCGGAAGTCGCCGATCGCGACCATCGACAGGTAGCCGGCCATCGGCTTGCGCATCTGCCAGGTGACGGTGGTGCGGCCGTCGCGGGTCTGCGGCGGGCCGGCCGGTTCCCCGTTGGCGAGGGCGGTGACCCCGGTCGGGGTGGTGATCCGGAAGGTGTAGGTGGCCTTGTCCCGCAGGTCGTCGTTGAGGGGGTACCAGGTGCGGGCTCCGTCGGGCTCGTTGAGGGCGACGGCACCGTCCGGGGTGTTGATCCAGCCGTAGTCGCCGAGTGCCGGGTCGGAGATCCGCTCGGGGGTGCCCCGGTAGCGGACCACGACGCCGAACACCGCGCCGGGGCGGATCGGGCGGGCGGGGGTGACGGTCAGCTTCTGGCCGTCCCGCCGGTACGCGGCGGCCCTGCCGTCGACCAGGACCTCCTGGACGGCCGGGCCCGAGTAGTCCAGGCGGAAGGAGGCGAGCGGGCGGTCCGCGCTCGCGGTGATGGTCGCCCGGGCGTCCAGCAGGTGGCTCGCCGGGGTGAAGTCGAGGTCGAGGTCGTAGTGGCGGACGTCGTAGCCCTGGTTGCCGCCGAGCGGGAAGTACGGGTCCGGCGGGGTGAGCGCCGCGCCGGCGGGTGCGGCGGCACCTGCGGGCGCACCGGCGAGGAGCAGCAGGACGGCTGCGGCGGAGGCCGCCGCCGTCGCCCGGGTTCGTCTCATCATTCGCCACATGCTCCGACAGCCGGTCCGGCGGGCGGCGCCGCCGCGCCGGGGCGGCCGGCCGAGTCCTCCGGACGGCGGGCGCGGGGTGTTGCGCACCGGGCGGCGCGCTCACGGGAGTCCGGGCTCAGCCTGCCTGCTGACGCACGTACTGCTCGGCCTCGTCGAGCCAGTCGAGGTACCAGCGGGCGAAGGTGACGGGCCGGCCCTCCGGGTCCAGCAGCGGGGCGAGGTCGAGGTCGTCGATGCGGTTGTCGGACCAGATCCGGCCGTGCTCGGGGCCGCTGACGATCAGCCACTCGCGCTGGCCGCAGCCCAGGTGGCACAGGACGATCGCGCCGACCGTGCGGTCCGCGGCCCACAGCAGGTCGCCCATGCGGTCGTCCCATTCCTCCATGGCGGTGTCGTACTCGTCCTCGTCCTCGAAGGACTCCTCGTCCGGGCGCTGCGCGACCAGCCCTGCGAGCGCCTCCGGGTCGGGGCCCGCGGCGGGGAAGGGCTCGGCGGTCCGGTCGAGGTCGGCGAGGTCGGCGCCGTCGCCGGACCAGGCCCACCGTCCCTCGGTGCGGTGGACCGGGTACACCCCGTGGCAGGGGCCGGCGCCGCCTGCGCCGACCTGCAGCAGGAAGCTGCGGTACTCCTCGGGCAGCGCCGTCCCGAGCTGTGCTTCAAGGGCCTCGACCTCGGCCGGCGCGAGGACCGGGTCGAGGCGGAACCCGTGCGCGGCCGCGCCGAAGACGCCGCCCGTTCCACCCAGTGCCTCGACCCGCTCCCGGACGCCCGCCCACACCTGATCAGCCATGTCCGGCAGGTTAGAGCCTCACGGTGACGGGTGTGCGCCCGCCGGTTCGGTGATCCAGCCGCCGGCCAGGGCCAGGCCGCTCGGCCGGTGCACGGCGAGGAAGGCGAACGGCCGGTCGATCCGGACCCGGGCGACGGTGACCCGGTGCAGCACGGACGGGCGTGCGGCCATGCCGCGGGTCATGCCGACGGCGGTGACGGCGGCGGCTTCGAAGCCGCGGGCGCCGAAGACAGCGGTGGCCTGCTGCCTGGCCTGGGAGACCTGCAGCGGCGGGGTGCGGCAGATCCCCGGGAAGGAGTCCCGTTCGCTGGCCGTGCGCAGACCGAACAGCTCCGCCCGTTCGAGCAGGTCGTGCGTGGTGTCGACGGTGAAGGCCGCGGTCGTCAGGTCCAGCCGGTCCCCGGGGGTGGCGCTGTCCCGGGTGTCGGTCGTCAGGCCCGGCCACGGCCCGCCGGTCGGCAGCTCGGCCGCCGGGATGCGCCGGGCGCGGCCGTCCAGCAGTGCCAACCCCGCCGCGAGGACCCGGCCGAGCGGGGCGTCCTCGGTGCCGAGCAGCAGGTGGACGTCGGTGTCGGCGGTGCCGGGCAGGCGTACTTCGGTGACCGGGCCGGCGGCGGTCTCGGCGACGGCGAGGTGGTCGAGCAGCTCGGTGCTGTCGAGCCGCAGTGCGGCGATCCCGCGGCCGGCCCACGGACCGGAGTCGGCGTGCTGCCAGGTCTCCTGGAAGGCGCGCCGCCAGCGGGTGCGGACGGCCACGGCGCTGGCCAGCACCAGCAGCAGGTCGCGGTCGACCTCCAGGGGCATGGACCGGACGAGGCCTCCGGTGTGCTTCCGGGCCCACCGGTCGAGGACGAGCCGGTCGAGCGCGGGCACGCCCTTGAGGGTGCCGCGGGTGTGCCGTCCGACCTCGGCCAGCCAGCCCGGATCCGGTCGGACGCCGCCCGCGGTCCACAGACCGACGGCGGCACCGGCACCGGGCACGTCGCGCAGCAGTGCGAGGAGCTCCCGTCCGCGCCGGGCCGCCTCCTCGGCGGGCAGACCGAGCGCCTCCTCCAGTTCCTTGCGGGCGGCGCCGTCCGCCCCGGCGGCCAGGAAGCCGAGCAGCGGCCAGACGCCGACGGCCGTGAGGACCGTGCCGCCGCTCCCGGTGCCTCCGAGTTCGGTCGCCCAACGCTCCGCGAGCGCGTTGACGATCCGTGCCGTGTCCGCCGCAGTCTCCAAGGCCGCCCCCTGTCCGCCGAACCGATCGGTCAGCCGATGCTAGGGGCACACGGCGCCGGACGGTGACTGTTTCTCCCGCCTGGTCCGGCATGTGACGATCCGTCAGCTCCAGACGGTGCCGAGGATGCCGCGGCCCTCGGTGCCGGTCGGGTCGAGGAAGTGCGGCACGCCGCCCGTGCCGATCCGCACCGGCACGGCCCGGACGCTCTTCAGGATCCGCCCCCAGTGGACGAGTTCGACGACCACGGCCTGCTGGACCTGTTCGGAGAAGGTCATGTCGAAGACGAAGTTGCCCAGGCCGTGCACGATCGGGCGGCCGCGGTAGATCTCGATGGGCTGCACCCAGTGCTGGTGCATGCCGACCACCGCGTCGGCCCCGGCGTCGATCAGCCGGTGGCCGACGGTGTACTGCTCGGCGACCGGGCGGTGCGAGTACTCGCGGCCCCAGTGCGGGACGACCACCAGCACGTCGGCGGTCGGGCGGGCGGCGCGCACGGACGCTTCCAGCGCCGCGAGGTCGCCCTCGGCGAGCGGGCCGGTGATCGGCGGCATCCGCTGCCACACCACACCCGGCGTGGCCGGGCCCGCCTCCGGGGACTCGCCGACGGCGCAGAACGCGAGCACGGCGAAGCGCAGCCCGCCTGCCGTCGCCAGGGCCGGCTCGCGGGCGGCGGCGATGTCCGCACCGGCGCCGGTGGTGGCGAAGCCCTCCCCGCGGGCGATCGCCACCGTCCGCACCAGGGCGTCGGGCCCGTAGTCGCCCATGTGGTTGTTGCCGAGGGTGAGGATGTCGTAGCCGGCCCGGCGGGGACCGGCGAGCGCCCTCGGATCGGCGCCGAAGGAGTCGCCGCCGTGCGTGGCCCGGCCCTCCTTGGAGAGGGTGCACTCCAGGTTCCCCACGGTCAGCCCGGCGGCGGCCAGCCGGCTTGCGGTCTGCGAGAACGGGAGTTCCCAGTCGCCGGCGGCCGCCATCCCGGCGCCGACCCGGCGGCCGAGCATCACGTCGCCGGTCCACATGCTGGTGACCACCGGATCGGGGGCGGTCACGGCGTCGACCGCGGCGGTGACGGGGTAGTCGGCCGGTGCGGTCAGCGGGTCCCGGCCGACCACCGGCACGACGGCGGTACCGGGCACCACGGCGTCCGCCGTCACCACCGCGACGGCGTCCCCGGCGGCGGCCACCTCGGCCACCGCGCCCGGCCCGCGCACCACCCGGAGTCCCTGCCAGGTGGCCGCCCCGCCGGAGTGCACGGCCTCCAGTTCGGCCCGGGTCGCGGTGCGGCCGATCGCCGTCACCGGGTGGACGGCCAACACCACGGGCAGCCGGACGCCGCCGTCCGACCGCAGGGCCTCGGCGGCGGTCGCGGCGCCCCGGTGGGGCCGGCGCTCCGAGGAGCCGCTGCTGCACGCGGCGAGCACTCCGCCGGCGGCGCCCAGCAGCACCGCACGGCGGGAGACGAGCGGCGTCACCGGGTGCTCCGGGGCGCGCCGCTGCGCTGACAGACCACCCTCACCACGCTACGCCCCACCGCCCGCCCCGCACGGCGGCCGGTCCGCCCGGCACGGTCCGAAAGCGCGAGCCTAGGCGCGGCTGACGGCGCCGGCGGCCGTTCCGGAGTTGGCCGAACATGCCGGGGCGGGCACTGCGCCGCGGTATGCCGCCGAAATCCGTCCTGACCAGCGGATATTCTCTGATGGTCCGTCATGACAGTGGCCCGGCCGGCCCGATGGTACGTTTGCGGAGCGACCTGCTCTTCCCCCGAACACCCCGTGCTGTTCGCCCGTTGGCCGCCTGCACGTGCGCTGCGCTCGCTTGGCTTGCCCCTGACATCGGGCGGACCACGGGAGGGGCGCGGGTATGGCAGGGCGGATCGGCCGGCGGAGTACGGCGGGCACACGGGCGGGGCGGGCCGGGCGGTGGGCGGCGGCCGCGGCACTGCTCCCGGCGCTGCTCGACCTCACCGGGTGCGCGGGCGGCGCGGGTGCCGCCGAGAACGCCGCGGTGACCGTGCTGACCATGGCCCCGTCCGGCTCCGGCTCCGCGGACCGGTCGGGGAGCACCGCGCTGGCCGAGGCGATCGGACGGTCCGTCAGCGCCTCGGGCGGCTTCGGCGGGCACCGGCTGCACGTGCTGACCTGCAACGAGCAGGACACCGCGGAGGGGGCGGCGGCCTGCGCCCGGCAGGCGGTGGACGCCCACGCGGTGGCGGTGATCGGCTCGTACAGCCGGCACGCCGAGGACTTCATGCCGACCCTGGAGGCGGCGGGCATCCCCTACCTGGGCGGTTACGGACTGTCCGGGCCGGAGTTCTCCAGTCCGCTGTCCTACCCGGTGGCGGGCGGCACACCGGCGCTGATCGCCGGCAGCGGGCGCCAACTGGTCGCGGCGGGCTGCAAGTCGATCGCACTGGTGCGGCCCGACAACCGCACCGGCGACACCCTCACCCGCTACCTGTCCGGCGCGCTGCGGCCGGCCGGGGTGCCGCTCACCGACGTGAAGGCCGCGGAGAAGGGCCCGGACTTCGCCGCGCTCGCCCGGGCGGCGGTCGCCGGGGACCGCAAGGACGGCTGCGTGACGACCGCACTCGGCGTCGAGCAGACTCGGGCCCTGCTGGACGCCTACCGGAAGCTCGCCCCGGCCCGGACCCGGCTCGGGGCCGTCCTCGGCGGCGTCCAGCAGTCGGTGGTGGACGCCACCGGCGGCAAGGGGGGTCCGCTGGAGGGCGCCCTGGTGACCGGCTGGTACCCGCCCGAGTCCTCCGCGGTCTGGGACGAGCTGCGCCACACCCTGCAGGGCACGCCGGCGGGCTCGCCGGTGGACGCCTCCGACCTGGGCGTGCAGACCACCTGGGTCGCCTACCAGGTCTTCTTCCAGGCAGCCGACCGGCTGGCCTCGGCCGGCCTGCCGCTGACCGCGAAGACGCTGCGCAACCAGCTGGACAGCGGGGACTCGCTGGACACCGGCGGCGTCACCCCGCCGCTGGACTGGGGCATGGCGAGCATGCTGCCGAGCGCCGAGTCGCCGCGGCTGACGAACACCTGGGTGACGTTCCAGCAGGTGGAGAACGGCCGGCTGGCCCAGCAGCAGAGCGGGTTCGTGGACGTCCGCTGGGTGCTCACCGGCAAGCGCGCCCCGCAGTAGCGGCCGGGACTGCGTTCCGTCACACCTGCGACGGCCTGTCGCAACATGGCTGTGGTGCCGCAGCCATGCCAGCCTTTCACATCTGCGATGGCCTGCCACCGAGCCGACGACTCACGGTTGGCGAGTGATGGCCGGTCATAACAGTGATGACCTGTCACAGAACTGTCGATCCGTCGCAGCTCCGCAGGCCCGTCGCAACTCCGTCGCCGTGTCACAGGCCCGCAGGCCCATCGCAGCCCCGTCACCACGTCACAGGCCCGCAGGCCCGTCGCAGCCACGTCACCACGTCACAGCTCCGACGCCCGGTGGGTCGGGCGGCCGTCGACGACGGTGAGCAGCACCGGGAGCGCTGCGAGGTCGCCGTCGGGCACGGTGAGCGGGTCCTCGGCAAGGACGGTGAGGTCCGCGCGCTGTCCGACGGCGAGCCGCCCGGCCAGGTGGTCCTCCCCGGCGGCCCAGGCGGGGTTGAGGGTGTACCCCTGGAGCGCCTGCAGCGGGGTGAGGGCCTGCTCGGGGCCGTGCGGGGGCAGCGAGAGGTCCCGCGGGCGGCGGTGCCGGGCGCCGGCCATCACCTCCAGCGGTGCGAAGGGCGCGATCGGCCAGTCCGAGCCGAGGACGACCCGGGCGCCGGCCTCCCACAGGTCGCGGCAGCGGAACGCCCGGCCGGCGCGTTCCTCGCCGAGGCCCACGGCATCGACCGCATCCCCGACGACGAGCGGCACGGCCGCCCCCGCGAGCTGTTCGCGGTCTGGGCCGCGCCGAACGTGAGCTACCTGAGCCTGGTCGTCGGCGGCGCCCTCGTCCTGCTCGGCCTCGACCTGTGGCAGTCCCTGGCGGTGATCGTCGCGGGCAACCTGCTCTGGGCCCTGGTCGGCCTGGTCGCGGTCAGCGGCCCGGCCTCGGGCACGCCGAGCGAGATCGTCATGCGGGCGGTCTTCGGCACCCGGGGCAACCGGGTCAGCGTCGCCGTCACCGGCTGGTTGGTCTCGGTCTGCTACCTGGCGCTCAGCTGGGCGGCCGGCTCGCTCGCCGCCCTCGCCCTGCTGGAGGAGGCCGGCCTGCGGCCGGGCACGCCGCTCAAGGTGGTGGTGATCGTCGCCGTCGCCGCCGCGACCCTGGCCATCAGCATCTACGGCCACGCCGCCATCGTCCGGCTCTACCTGCCGTTCACGCTGGTCCTCACGGCCGTCCTCGCGGTGCTCGCCGTCTTCGTGCTCGACCGCGCGGACTGGGGCTACCGTCCCGAACAGCCGCTGCACGGCGGCGCGTTGGTCGCCGCGCTGGCGGGCGGGCTCACCCTGGTCGCGTCCGCCCCGCTCTCGTACACCAACAGCGCCGACTTCGCCCGGTACCTTCCGAGCAGCACCCGGCCGGGGGCGGTGGCCGGGTGGACGGCGCTCGGCGGGTTCCTGCCGAGCGTGCTCTTCACCGCGCTCGGCGCGGTCGCCGGCACCGCGCTGGACATGAGCGACCCTCAGACCGCGCTCACCGCGATCCTCCCGGGCTGGTTCGAACCGGCCTTCCTGCTGGCCGTCGTGCTGTCCGCCGTCGCCAACAACGCGATGACCGCGTACAGTTCCTGGCTCGCCCTGCAGGCGGCCGGCCTGCGCGTCCGCCGCTCCCGCAGCGTCGCCCTGGACTGCGCGCTCGGCGTCGCGCTCACCCTCTACGCGCTGCTGGTCTCGAACTTCCTCGACACCGTCAACAGCGTCCTGGAGCTGATGGTGGTGCTGACCGGCCCCACCATGGCCGTCTACGCCACCGACGTCCTGCTGCGCCGGAACCGCTACGACGGCCGGGCGCTCTCCGACGAGAGCCGCGGCGGGCCGTTCTGGTACACCGCGGGCGTCAACCCGGCCGGGGCGGCCGCCGTCCTGCTGGGCGCCGCGGCGGCGGGCCTGTGCGTCACCACCCCGCTGTACACCGGGCCAGTGGCCGCCGCCCTCGGCGGCACCGACCTGTCGCTGCCGGTCGGCCTCCTGCTCTCCGCCGCGGTCTACCTGGCGGCGGGCCGGCGGGGCGCCCGGGACGGCCAGAACTGACGAACGGCCGCGCGCCCGGTGTCCTCTCGCCACCGGGCGCGCGGCAGATCGGGTGCCGGGACGGCGCGGCCGCGACCGCGCCGTCCCGGCCCGCCGTCACCGGCGGTGCGGCAGCCGGAAGGAGTTGAAGAAGTCCTTGCCGGGGGTGCCCACGCCGGTGGCGGTGTCGTAGCCCTTGGCCGCGGACAGGCCGTAGTCGGCCGCGATCTTGTAGAGCCGGACCTTCAGCGCGCCGCCGACCAGGCCGAGGTCGACCACGTTGCCGAACTTGTTGTGCACGGCGGAGTCGTTGACGTCGTGGAAGGCGCCGCCGCCGGCCCGGTCGTAGATCGCCGGGTTGGCGAAGCCGACCGCCCGGCCGCCGCGGGCCTGCACGGCGTCGGCGAGCATGGCCGCGTACTCCGGGGCGGAGACCGAGGTGCCGCCGTAGCCGCCCTCGCTGTAGGTGCCGCCGTCGGTGTAGCCGACCAGGGTGGCGGCGACCAGGTCGCCGCTCATCGCCACGTCCGGGGTGGCGCGCAGCGGGGTCGCGGACTTGGTGCCGTCGGCCGCGGTCTTGGCGATCCGGTCCGGCACGACGCCCTGCTGGTACCACGGCTGGGCGAAGTCCTTGGAGACGCCGCCGCCACCGCCGAAGTAGAACTTGCCGGGGAAGGGCGTCCAGGACTTCTGGTCGTCGGAGAGGACGGACCGCTGGTCGCCCATCGACACCTCGCGGCCGTAGTGGCCGGCCTTGTCGGCGAGTTCGAGCGCCGTGCCGCCGACCGAGGTGACCCACGGCGAGGAGGACGGCCAGTCGGTCTGCGCCTGGGTGGTGTCGGTCTGGCAGTTGACGCCGGTGGCCGCGGCACCCGGCGAGCTGTCGCCGCAGTCGCCGGAGGAGAAGGTGAAACCGATGCCGGTGACCGCGGCGCGCTGGAACAGCTGGTTGTCGGCGGCGACCACCGCGGGGTCGAGGTCCCCGCCGGTGCCGTGCATGATCTCGCCCCAGGAGTTGGAGACCACGTCGGCCAGGTGCTCGTCGACGACCTTGGCCATGGCGTCGTAGAGGTCCTGGTCGTAGCAGGAGTTGCCGCCGACGTAGACCACCTGGGCGTCCGGCGCGAGGCCGTGCGCCATCTCGACGTCCAGCGCCTCCTCGCCGGCCCAGCCGGCCGCGCCGCCGCACTCGTCCTGGTGGGTCCACTTGTCCGGGGTGACGTACTCGCGGTACTGCCCGGCCGCGAACGGCTTGTCGCCGTGCAGCGTGGAGAAGTGGTTGGCGTCCTGCTCCATGCTGGCGAGGCCGTACGCGTCGATGATCGCGATCCGGGCTCCCTTGCCGGACACCTTGGCGTCGGTCACGCCGTACGCCTTGCGCAGCTGGCTCGGGACGTAGGAGCAGGGGGCGAAGGGCTCGTTCTTCTCGTAGCCGTCCGGCGCACCCTTGGCGGTCTTCGAGCCGTAGCCGTCCTCGGAGCAGGTCGGCACGGTCGGCAGGGTGGCCGGCGCCTTCCCGGCCGGGGCGGCCAGCTGGGCGGACTTGGCGCCGGCCTGCGCACGGGCCTCGGCCTCGCGGACGGAGACGGCGTGCGAGGTGTTCTTGTGCAGGGTGTCGCTGAGGCCGCTGACGGCGAGCACCGCGCCGGCCGCCGAGGCCGGGACGACGGCGTCCTTCGCGGCGGCCCGGTGCAGGCCGTCCTCGGTGCGGTAGGTGCGGAAGCCGGTGCCGAACGCCTTGGCGAGGGCGCCGGTGCTGCCGGAGACCTGCACGTAGTGCGCCGTGGTGGCGTCGACCTTGAGGCCGGCGCCGGTCACCCAGTCGGTGACCGCCTTGACCTGCGCGGCGGAGGCGCCGAACCGGGCCTCGGCCTGGCCGTCGGGGAGGAACGCCCCGTAGGCCGGCGAGTTCGGGTCGGAGACCGCCTTGGCGAGGGCGGCGAGACCGGCCTGGTCCTGGCCCGCCAGGTAGATCCGGGCGGAGGCCGGGGCGGAGTCGGGCACGGCGCCGGCGTCGGCCTGCGCGGTGGCCCACTCCGGGTGGGTGCCGGGGAGCGGCTTGGCGGTCTGCTCGCCGGTCGGCGTGGCAGCGCCCGCCGGGGCGGCCGCCCCGAGGGTTCCCAGGATCAGTGCGGCGGTGGCCGGTACGGCGATCCTGGAGATCCGGTTGCGTGCTATGGGCACGTCTGTCCCCCACTTCGGGAAAGAATGGTGGAGCGTCGGTGTCGCTCAACGAGGGCGCGGCAGAGCGGGCCGGCGGAGGAAGTCCCCGGCCTGCGTCGATGGTTGACTGCCGTGAGCCATCTATTCCGATGATCACGTGGATCTCAAGGGACGGCGGAAAAGATTTACCGGTGCATGACCAGTCCCGGGGGAACCCATAGCCTGATCGCCCACGACCGTACGGGCCGTCAGTCGTCGCCCACCGGCCGACGCATGACATCCGCTCACGTCGGAGCGGGTACCGGGGGTGCGGCGTCCGGCGGTCCGCCGGCACGTCTGACCAGGCGGCTCCCTCCCGACGAGCGGCCGCACCTGCCGGGTCCGGCGCCGATTCGCGTGTATTGTCCGGGCCGACCCGTAGTCCCATCCGTGAGGACGCCGAAGCCGTGCCAGCCGACACCCACCGCGCCGGGCAGCCGGCAGGGGGCGCCGGGGGGGGGGGGGGGGGGGGGGGGGGGGCCGGGGGGGGGGCCGCGTAGTCCCCCACGGAGCCGCCCCGGGGCGCGCCCGCCCCCGCG
>NZ_BAAALD010000007.1:0-41458 GCF_039528095.1 Kitasatospora arboriphila | reverse complement strand
CCACCCGACACCCCCCGCGCGGGGCACC
The DNA here is from genome assembly GCF_039528095.1 of Kitasatospora arboriphila. NCBI lineage: Bacteria > Bacillati > Actinomycetota > Actinomycetes > Kitasatosporales > Streptomycetaceae > Kitasatospora > Kitasatospora arboriphila. The sequence continues at coordinate 41,430 of NZ_BAAALD010000007.1, read as the reverse complement.
CGCCACCCGCCGCCGGGCGGCGGGGGGGGTGCGCCCGGTGACCGGCGCGGCCCTGGCGGCACTGGCCGCGGACTCGGGCACCGCCGAGTCGGTGGGCTTCCCGGCCCTGTTCCTGCTGGTGGCGCTCGGATCCGTCGTCCCGGTCTTCCCCACCAGCATCCTGGTCAGCGCGACGGCCGCGGCGGCCGTGCACTCCTCGGCGGTGCCCCGCGACGTGGCGCTGGTGGTCGTCTGCGCGGGCCTCGGCGCATGGTGCGGGGACGTCACCCTCTACCGCCTCGCCGGGCAGGCCGGCGGACGGTTGGAGGCCCGGATCCGGCCGAAGTTCGACCATCCGCGGGTCCAGGAGGCCGAACGCAGGCTCGACGAGCACGGCCGGACCGTCCTGGTGCCGTCCCGGCTCGTCCCGGGCGGGCGGATCTTCATGATCGCGGCCTGTCTGCTCTCCGGCTGGCCCGTCCGCCGCTTCGCCGTCGGCGAGGCCCCGGCCGCCCTGCTGTGGGCCGCCACGTACACCCTGATCGGCGCCCTCGGCGGCGCTCTCTTCGACCAGACCTGGATGGGCGTCCTCGCCGCCGTCGGCCTCGTCCTGCTGGTGGGCGGCGCGGCCGTGCTCTGGCGCCGCCGTCGCCGGGCCCGCACCGGACTCCCGACCGCACCGGGCCCCGGCGGAACGGGCACCGGCGGGACGGGCCCCGCGAACGGGACGGGCGGCACGGACACGGCGGACGGCACGAGCGGTACGGACGGCGCGGACGGCGACCGGTGACGTTCCGGCGACCGCCGGGCCGGGACCACCGGATGCCCGGACGCCCGGACGCCCGGACGCCCGGACGCCCTGACGCCCTGACGACCGCTCAACCGGCAACGGTTGCCAGGCGGTGCGTGTGCGTGGCAGGGTGTGAGCCGCGCTCCGCACGGGGGCGCGCACTCACCCCCAAGGGAATGAAGTCCATGGTCCCGGCGTCCCTCAGCGGCCGCCGTCGGTACTGAGCGCCTGCCTGCTGCGCAGCCTCACGTACCACGCCCGTCTCACGGCGGCCCCACGCGCGGTGCTCCGCACCGCCTGCCATCGCCCTCCGCGGCGGTGGCGCCGGCTCGTACCGGCCCGACATCCAGTGCTGCCCGCCACCGGTGCGGGTGTGCACCCACCCTTGTCTTGACGTGAGGTCATCATCACCGTGGACACCCCTGTCCAGAGCTTCGCCGTTGCCAACCTGCGCCGCCGTCCCCTGGTCGTCGAGACCGGCGGGTTCGTGGCGGGCTTCGACCCCGACACCACCAGCCCCTACATCAACTACGCGACCCCGCTGCCCGGCGCCGAGCCGACCGCGGCGGACGTCGCCGGCCTGGTCGCGGCGTTCCGCGACCGCGGCCTCAAGCCGCGGCTGGAGTTCGCGCCCGACTCGGCTCCCCTCGTCGAGCGGGCCCTGCTCGCGGCCGGCTTCACCGTGGAGGCCGTGCACGAGTACCTGGTCTGCACCCCCGCCACCCTGACCCCGCCCCGGTACGGCGACGCGCCCGTGCCGACGGTCGAGGCACCCGGCGGGGACACGGACTACGCGGCGATCGACGCGGCCCTGTCCGAGGCGTTCGCCGGCGAGTTCACCTCCTCCCCGGAGGGGGCGGCCCGCCTGCGCCGGACCGAGGACGGCGGCGGCGCCGACCGCTTCGTCCGCTCCCCCGACGGCGGCTGCGTCGGCGGGGCGATCTGCTCGGCCCCGGCCGTCGGCACCTCGGAACTGGCCGGCGTCGGCACCCGGCCCGACTACCGCGGTCGCGGCATCGCGGCGGCGGTCACCGCCGAACTGGCCGCGACGATGTTCGGCCGCGGCGCCTCGTCCGTCTGGCTGGAGTACTCCGGCGAGGGCTCCCGCCGCGTGTACGAGCGGGTCGGCTTCCGCCCGCAGGGCCGCCGCCTCTACATCGCCCTGGAGGGCTGACCCGGCGACGCCCCGGTGCGGCTGGCCCCGAGCGGGGGTCGGCCGCACCGCGGCGCACCGGAGGGTCACTCCGACGGCGCCGGTACCGGCCCGGCCTCCCGGCCGGCGCCCGATACTGCCGGTGTCGCCCAGTACCCGCATCCGGCCCGGAGGTCGCCATGACGTCGCAGGACCCACCCGCGGCCGGACCACCGTACGTGGGGGTGATCGGCCCGGGCGGGGCGGGCCCGCAGGAGTGCGCCCTGGCCCGCAGGGTCGGCGAACTGCTGGCCGGGCACGGCGCGGTGCTGCTCTGCGGCGGGCTCGGCGGGGTGATGGAGGCGGCCGCGGCCGGGGCGCGCAGCCGCGGCGGACTCACGGTCGGGCTGCTGCCGGGCACCGACCGCGCCCGGGGGAACCCCCATCTGACGGTGGCCCTGGCCACCGGTCTCGGCGAGCTGCGGAACGGGCTGCTCGTGCGGGCCTGCGACGCCCTGATCGCGGTCGGCGGCAGCTGGGGCACGCTCAGCGAGGTCGCCCTCGGCATGCGCCTCGGCAAACCGGTCGTCTCCCTCGCGGGATGGGACCTCCCGAACGCACCCGCCACCGCCTCCCCCGTCCCGGCGGGCACCCCGGAGGAAGCGGTGGCGGCGGCGCTGGGGGCGCTGGGAGCCCTGCGCGACCGTACGGACGGATAGCCGCACAGGGCTACGGGGAACGGCGCGGCACCGCGCTGTGGACGGCGGGATCCGTCCGCACTCCACGTCCGGATCGCACGGCTCCCGGCGCTCCTCGGGCCGTACCCGTCCCGCGGTCAGTACGTCAGGAGTCGGCCGTGCAGGTCGCGGAGGTCCTGGCGGGAGAGGCCGAGGCCCTGGCGCAGGTAGGTGTCGAAGGTGCCATACTCCTGCTGCACCTCGCCGAAGCCCGCGGCGAGGTACTCCGGCCGGACGTCCAGCAGCGGCTTGTGGACGGCCCGGTGGGCGGGCGGCAGGACGGCCGGGACGGTGGCGTTCTCTCCGGATCGCGGACGGCGCCCGCCGACGGAGTGTCAGATGCCGCCCGCGGCGGCGTGCCGCTCGGCGTCCCGCAGGGCGTCCGCCGCAACGCCCAGCCGCTCGGTGGCGGTGCGGAGCGTGGTTCTGCCGTCCGGGGTGTGCATCCGGTCGGGGAAGGTGCCCGCCACGTCCCGGAGCGCCTCGACGGCTGCGGCCAGCGCGCCCAGCAGGTGCGGCTGGTCGGCGAGCGGCACCGGCTCGCGGTGGGCGCGGGCCTTGGCGAGCGCGGTGTCCCGGGCCTGCTTCTCGACCGCCTTCAGCGCATCGACGATCCCTGCCAGGGCGCTGTCCATGCCGTCTCCCTCCGGTTCGGGACGGCCCCGACCGGCCGCCCTCCCCCCTCGTGGTACCCGTCCGCCCGGCGGTCGGGAACCGACGACACGCCGGGTTCCGGCACCGGGCCCGACGCCGGTGCGGGATGCGGCAGGATCGGCGGCATGACCGACCAGCCGCAGGGCGACCTCCCCCGGAACATCGGCGCCCCCGCCACCCGCGCGCTGACCGGCGCCGGCTACACCCGCCTCGACGACCTGGCCGGGGTGCCGGTCGCCGAGCTGAAGAAGCTCCACGGCATGGGCCCCAAGGCCCTGGAACGGCTCCAGGCGGCCCTGACGGAGCGCGGCAAGTCGCTCGGCTGACCCGGCGTCGGCCGCGCCCGCGCCGGCCTGCCCGGCCTGCCCGGCCTGCTCGGCTTGCCCGACCGGTCGGCGAGGACCTGCCGGAGCCGGTGTGCGGACCGCCGCACGGCTCTGGTTCGATCGGGACCGGAGTCGTCGGTGGTCCGCCCCGGTCCGGCCCGGGGTGCCGCAGGGTGCGCCGGTGCGGCCGCCCGGTGTGCGGCGCGGTGTCGGTGAGGAGCGGAAGCGGAACATGTCGTCGTCCGAGGTGTTGTCGGTCGGCCTGCTGGTGGTGGTGCTGGTCTGCGCGGTGGTCCGGCCGTTCGGCTGGCCGGAGGCGGTGGTGGCGGTGCCCGCGGCCGCGATCGCGGTCGGCACCGGTGCGCTCTCCCTGGACCACGCCCGCGAGGAGGCGGCGCGCCTCGGCCCGGTGATCGGGTTCCTCGCCGCGGTGCTGGTGCTCGCCCGGCTCTGCGCCGACGAGGGGCTGTTCCGGGTGTGCGGGGCCTGGATGGCGCGGACGGCCGCCGGCCGGCCCCGCCACCTGCTGGTCCAGGTGTTCGCGGTCGCCTCGGCGATCACGGCGGTGCTCAGCCTGGACGCGACCGTCGTCCTGCTGACGCCGGTGGTGTTCGCCACCGCGGCCCGGCTCGGCGCCCGGCCCAAGCCGCACGTCTACGCCTGCACCCACCTGTCGAACACCGCCTCGCTGCTGCTGCCGGTCTCCAACCTGACCAACCTGCTCGCGTTCGCCGCGAGCGGCCTCGGCTTCGTCCGCTTCGGTGCGCTGATGCTGCTGCCCTGGCTGGTGGCGATCGCTGTCGAGTACGTGGTGCTGCGGCGCTTCTTCGCCGCCGACCTCGACGCCGGGGCGGATGCCGCGGCGGCCGACGAGGTGCCCCGGATGCCGCGGTTCGCACTGGTCACCGTCGCCTGCACGCTGGCCGGCTTCGTGCCCGCCTCGGCGCTCGGGGTGGACCCGGCGTGGGTGGCCTGCGCCGGAGCGCTGGTCCTCGCCGCGCATGCGCTGGCCCGGCGGCGGACCACCGTGCTCACCGTGGTGCAGGCGACCAGCGTGCCGTTCCTGGCCTTCGTCCTGGCGCTCGGCCTGGTGGTGCGCGCCGTGGTGGACAACGGACTGGCGGACGCGCTCGGCCACCTGGTGCCCACCGGCCAGGGGTTCGCGGCCCTGCTGGGGATCGCCGCGCTGGCGGCCGTCCTGGCGAACGTGATCAACAACCTGCCGGCGGTACTGGTGCTGCTGCCGCTCACCGCCCCGTCCGGGGCCGGGGCGGTGCTGGCCGTCCTGCTGGGCGTCAACATCGGGCCCAACCTGACCTACGCGGGCTCGCTCGCGACCCTGCTGTGGCGGCGCATCGTGCACGCCCACGAAGGGGAGGTGGACCTCGGCGAGTTCACCCGGCTCGGACTGCTCACGGTGCCGGCTTCCCTGCTCCTGTCGGTCGTGGCACTGTGGGGCTCCCTGCAGGTCGTCGGAGGATGAGGCCGTGGCGGTCGTGGTGTGGGTGGCCGAGGGCACGTGGCGTGCCTGCGTCGATGCGGCCCGGGTGCACGCCCCGCCGGACGCGGAGGTCGTGCTGCTGCACGTGAGCGACCGCGCCGTGCCCGGCGCCGCGCACGGCGCCTTCGCCGGGCTGATGGGCCGTCGGCACCCGCGCGGGGACCACGCCGACGGCTGGGGCAGCGACCCCGGCAGCCGGATGGAGGAGCTCGCGGACGCGGCCGGGCACCGGCTGCTGGACGTCGCGGCGGAGCACCTGGGGCGTCCCTGCCGCCGGGTCGAACGGGCCGGGCGGACCGAGCGGGAGGTGGTGGCCGCCGCGGAGGGCGCGGACCTGCTGGTGCTGGCCCGGGACGGCGACCGCACCGGCCTCGGGCCGCGCAGCCTCGGACCGGCCGCCCGGTTCGTGGTGGACCACGCGCCCTGCCCCGTCCTGCTGGTCTGGCCCGGTGCCGCGCCGGGCACGGCGACGCTCCCGCCGGAGCCGGACCGGCGGTGAGGCCGCGGCCCCGGGGTCGGCCACGATCACGGTGACGCCTGTTCGGCGGTGCTCGGTGGCCGCGGGGCGCGGACGGGGCCATGCTGAAGGTCGAGCGTCCCGCCGTGAACCCCCGAGCACGGCGGGGCGCGCTGTGCTGTGCGGGGCCTGCTGTACCGGGCCGTGTCGGTCCGGGCGGGTCAGACCGGGACGGCGGCCGAGAGGGCGGCGAGCCGTTCGGCCTCCGGCGAGCCCGGCTCGGCCGTGTAGACGACCAGCAGCAGGGCGGGGTCGCCCGGCAGGGCCAGCGTCTCGTAGCCGAGGTCCAGCAGACCGGCCGTCGGGTGCCGCAGCAGTTTCCGCCCGTGGGTCTTCTCGGCCACCGCGTGTCCGTCCCAGAGCCGCCGGAACTCCGGGCTGCGTGCCGACAACTCGCCGACGAACGCGGCCGCCCGCCGGTCGGCGGGGTGGCGGGCCGCGTCCAGCCGCAGGTGGGCGACGGTCTCCGCGGCGACCTGCTCCCAGGCCGGGTAGAAGGCGCGGGCCCGCGGGTCGAGGAAGGCGTGCCGGGCCATGTTGCGCTCGCCCTCCGGGAGGTCCGACAGCCCGAGCAGCGCCTCCGCCGGGGCGTTCCACGCCAGCACGTCCATGCACCGGCCGAGCACGAAGGCCGGGCCGGCCAGCATGTCGAGGACGAGCCGCACCCCGTCGCGGACCTCCGCCGGGGCCGCCGCGACGGCGTCCTCCCGGGGCGGCCGGGCCAGCCGGTGCAGATGGGCCCGCTCGGTGGCGTCCAACTGCAGCACCCGGGCCACCGCGTCCAGCACCTCGGTGGAGGTGCCGCCGCCGCGGCCCTGCTCCAGCCGCACGTAGTAGTCCACGCTGACCCCGGCCAGCTGCGCCACCTCCTCGCGGCGCAGCCCGGGCACCCGTCGGCGCCGTCCGTACTCCGGGAGGCCGAGCGACTCCGGTCGGACCATGGCGCGGCGGGCGCGGAGGAAGGCGCCGAGTCCGTCGCGATCACTGTTGCTCATGCCCCGACCCTACGGATCTTCCGGGGCCGTCGAGGGTGGTCCTGGCAGACCCAGGAAAACCACGGCCCTGGGTGGGCACGGCCGGGAGCGGCAGGCTCGGGGACGTCAAGGAAACGACGGCGGGACGACCGCCGCTGATCCCCTCCCAGGAGCCCACCATGTCCTACTCCTCCCTCTCCGGCCGTGTCGCCGTCGTCACCGGTGCCGCGAGCGGCATGGGCGCCGCCACCGCGAAGCTGCTCGCCGCGAACGGCGCCGCGGTGGCGCTGCTCTCCCGCCGCGAGGACCGGCTGAAGGAGCTGGCCGCGGAGATCGGGGCCGCCGGCGGCCGGGCGCTCGCCGTGCCGGCCGACGTCACCGACCAGCGGTCGGTGGACGGGGCCGCCGAGCGGGTCGCGGCCGAACTCGGCCGGGTCGACCTGCTGGTCGCCGCCGCCGGCGTGATGCTGCCCAATCCGGTGGACGACGGCCGGATCGACGAGTGGACCCGGATGATCGACACCAATGTCACCGGTGTGCTGCGGGTGGTCCGCGCCTTCACCGGCGACCTGGTGGCCACCGCCGCCGGGGGCCGCACCGCGGACCTGGTGGCCGTCTCCTCGATCGCCTCCCACGTCTCCTTCCCCAACTACGCCGTCTACAGCGCCACCAAGGCGGCGCTCACCCACCTGGCGACCTCGCTGCGCAGCGAGTTCGGCCCGCGCGACGTCCGGGTCTCCACCGTGGAGCCCGGCCTGACCGACACCGAGCTCGGCGCGCACATCGACAACCCCTCGCTGGGTCTCGACGGCCAGCTCGGCGCGATGTTCGACGCGATCGGGCCGCTCTCCGCCGAGGAGATCGCCGACGTGATCGGATTCACCGTCAGCCGCCCGCGGCACGTGAACCTCCGCCACCTGGTGGTGCTGCCGACCCGTCAGGCCTGAGCGGTACCGGCCGCCGCCCGGTGATCACGGCGAGATAGGGTCGGGGGATGACTGAGGACTGGCGTTCGGACCGGATCGGCAGCGCCCTGCGCGGCGAGAACCCCTCGGTGCTGCGGCGCCTCGGGGCGGGCTTCGCGGTGATCGGGGACGTGCAGTTCCTGCCGGGGTACTCGCTGCTCCTGACGGACGAGCCGGGCGTGCAGCGGCTGTCGGAGCTGCCGCGCGGGCGGCGGATCGCCTTCCTCTCCGACATGGAGCGGCTCGGCGAGGCCGTCGAACTGGCCTGCCGCCGCCTCGACCCCGCCTTCCGCCGGGTGAACCTGGAGATCCTCGGCAACACCGACGGCTACCTGCACGCCCACGTCTGGCCGCGGTACGAGTGGGAGCCGGCCGACCTCGTCCGGATGCCGGTCTGGCTCCACCCCGAGGAGAGCTGGACGGGTGCGGACGCCGCCCTCGGCCCGCAGCACGACCCGCTCCGCGCCGCCATCGCCGGCGAACTGGACCGGCTGGCCGCCGAGGACGCCGACGGCAGCTGAGCTGCCGAGCTCCCGGACCTCTGGCGGTGGGCCGGCGGGCTCACTGCGCGCCGAGGGCCATCCACTTGCCGGGGTCGTCGAGGGGCGCGAAACCCACCTTGGCGTACACCTCGTGGGCGTCGGCGGTGGCCAGCATGATGCGGCGCAGCCCGAACGGGGCCACGTGGTCGCGGACGGCGGCGGTCAGGGCGGTGCCGAGGCCCCGGCCGCGCGCGTCCGGGGCGACGTAGACGTCGCAGAGCCAGCCGAAGGTGGCGCCGTCCGTCACCACCCGGGCGTAGCCCACCTGGGCACCCGAAGCACTCTCGTACACACCGAAGTTGAGCGAGCCGTCGATCGCCCGTTCCTGCTTCTCCCGCGGACGGCCGAGCGCCCAGTAGGCGTCCTCCGACAGCCATCGGTGGACCAGCGCCCGGTCCAGGCGCTCGGGGTCGGTGGACAGCTCGTAACCGGTGGGCAGATCGGTGCTCATGGCCCGCATCCAAGCAGGCCGGGCCGCCCACGGGCCACCGGATTGTCCGCGGGTACCCGGCCGCCGGGCCGGTCCGGTCGGGGTCGTGGTCCTTCGGCCGGTGGTCCCCCGGTCAGGCGGGCGGGAGCTCGCCCGAGCCGCGGACGATCAGTCGGGTGGGCAGTTCGACGCGTCGCGGTGGGGAGGTGTCCCGGCCGAGCCGGTCGAAGAGCAGGCGGGCGGCCGTCCGGCCGAGCGTCTCCGGGTCCTGCGCGACCACGGTGAGGCCGGGGCTGAGCAGGGCGGCGAGTTCGAGGTCGTCGAAGCCGACCACGGCGGGCCGGGCGGGCAGCCCGGCGAGGGCCTGGAGGGCGGCGAGGGTGACCCGGTTGTTCGCGGTGAAGAGTGCGGTGACCGGCTCGGCCCGCCCGTCCGGCCCGTCGGTCAGCAGGCGCCGCACGGCCCGGCCGACCGTCGCGGGGTCGGTCGGGCCGGTCGCGATCCACCGTTCGTCGACCGGCAGTCCGGCCGTCCCCATCGCCTCGCGGTAGCCGCGCAGCCGCTCCGCGCAGGTGTGGATGTGCGGCAGGTCCCCGACGAAGCCGATCCGGCGGTGCCCGTGCGCGATCAGGTGGGCGGTGCCCGCGGGGGCACCGCCGGCGTTGTCGCTGAGCACCGCGTCGGCCTCGATCCCGGCGCCGGGTCGGTCCAGGAAGACCACCGCGAGACCGGAGGCGGTTTCGGGCAGCAGGTAGCCGTGGTCGCCGCCCGCGGGCACCACCAGCAGCCCGTCCACCCGGCGGGCGCACAGGGCCAGGGCCAACTCCCGTTCGCGGTCCGGGTCCTCGGCGCTGGAACCGGCGAACAGCAGACAGCCGTGCTCGCGTGCGACGGCCTCCACCCCGCGGGAGAGCGTCGAGGAGAACGGGTCGCCGATGTCCTCCAGCACCAGGCCGACGCTGGCGGTGGAGCCGGTGCGCAGCAGCCGGGCGCTGTCGTTGCGGCGGAAGCCGAGTTCGGCGATCGCCGCCCGCACCCGGGCCGCCATCGCGGGGCTGACGCCGGACTCCTCGTTGACGACCCGGGAGACGGTCTTCAGTCCGACGCCCGCCGCGGCCGCGACGTCCTTCATGGTGGGCCTGGCGGCAGGTCGGCTGTTCATGACCACGCAGCATACGGACCCCGACGGCGCTGGACAACGTTGTCAGGCTCGGCCAGAATCGACCCCCGTACCACCGCACCTGCCCCGGAGCACCACCATGAGCAGCGCCAGGACGGCCGGCCAGGCCGCACCCGGAACCGACGCCCCCGGCCTCGTCGCCGCCCTCGACATCGGCGGGACGAAGATCGCCGGCGGACTCGTCGACCCCTTCGGCCGGCTGCTGCACCAGGTTCAGCGGCCCACCCCGGCCCGCGAGGACGCGGGCACCGTCCTCGGCGCCGTCCACCGCGTCCTCGACGAGCTCTCCGCGCACCCGCTGTGGGGCGGGGTGCGGTCCCTCGGCATCGGCAGCGCCGGCCCGGTCGACACCTCCGCGGGCACCGTCAGCCCGGTCAACATCGCCGCCTGGCGCGGCTTCCCGATCGTCGCCGAGGCGGGCGCGCACCCGGCCGTCCGGGGGCTGCCGGTGGTGCTCGGCGGCGACGCGGTGGCGATGACGGCGGCCGAACACCGTTACGGCGCCGCCCGCCCGTACGCCGACGCGCTCTGCCTGGTCGTCTCCACCGGCGTCGGCGCCGGGCTCGTCCTGGGCGGCAGTGTCCACCACGGGCGGACCGGCAACGCCGGTCACCTCGGCCACATCAGCGTCGACCTGGACGGTGACCCCTGCCCGTGCGGCTCGCGCGGCTGCCTCGAGATCCTGGCCAGCGGCACCGCGATCGCCGCCCGCGCCGTCCGGGACGGCTGGCGGCCGACGGGGACCGACACCTCCGCGTCCGCCGTCGCCGAGGCCGCCCGGGCCGGCGACCCGATCGCGCTCGCCTCCTTCGACCGCGCCGCCCGGGCGCTGGCCGCCGGCATCGCCGCGACCGCCACCCTGGTGGAGATCGAGGCGGCCGTGATCGGCGGCGGCGTCGCGAGGGCCGGGGACGTCCTCTTCGACCCGCTCCGCCGCCACCTGCACACCTACGCCGCCCTGCCGTTCGCCGCCGGGCTCACCGTCCTGCCCGCCCACCTCGGCACCGACGCGGGGCTGGTCGGCGCCGCCGCCCTGGCCCTCGACGAGCTGTCCGGCCGGGAAGGTGCCGGGTAGTCGATCCGACCACGTGTCGTGACGCAGGTGCCGTGCTCTTCACGGTCGAGGTGTTCGCGGCTGTTCCGCCGTACCCGTGCTCCTCTGATCGGAAGCGGGAGCATCACGGCCGCTGTCGATCGCCGGTCGGTGGAGTCGGACGAGGACCGCGGCGGAACCCGGTTCCCCCTGTGTTCCGGCGGTCTTCGCCCGTGCCTCGTGCCCCGGCCGCGTCCGGGCAGGTGTGCGGGCCGGTCCGTTGTCGCCGCCCCCCGCTACGGTTCCTGCCGGCACCACGGCGGTGCGGGAAGGGCGGGAGCAGTGAACGACGGCGCGGCCACGGTGATCGGATGGGACGAGGTGCGGGCCCTGATCGCGGCCCGGTTGCCGGGCGCGGTGATCGAGCGCCTGTCCGGGGTGCCCGCGGACCGGTTGGACCATCTCCGTGCGCCGTTGCGGCGGCTGCGTTCCGAACTGCTCCGCGACGCGGTGTCCGCCGAGGCGAACCGCTCCTTTCCCGCTCACGGACAGCTGGCGGCACTCCGGGCAGCCGGCCTGTCCGCCGCCCGCACGCCGGTCGAGGCCCTCGGCTGGCTCACGGACCGCCGCCTGCGGGACGCCACCTGGCCGCTGGCCGACGGCGGCTCCACCAACGCGGACCACCACGCGCTGCTCCGCGTCCTGCTCGAGCCCCACCGCAGCACCGCGTGGCAGCGTGAGCTCGCCGTCCGCCTCGCCGAGTGGCTGCCGGCGCGCGGGGACGGTCCCCGCTGGCTGGTGGCGCACGGCCTCACCGTCTGGTCCGGGGCGGAGGTGCCGGCCACCGACGGCTACGTCACCGGGTGGCTTCGCGAGGGCGGCCTGATGCGGCACCACCACCGCGAGATCGCCGAGTGGTTCGCCGACCAGGGCCTGCGCGAACCGGTGCCGCACCACGACACCCTGCTCTCCTGGCTGCGCGCCCAGCCCCGGCTGGCCGAGTTCGTCCGCCGGCTGTTCGAAGTCCCGGACGTCGGAGGCGAGTTCGCCGATCCGCATGCCGCCCGGTCCGGACCCGGGAACGTGTGGCCCGAGGCCCTCACCGCGCTGGCCGCCGAGGGCGTTCTCGACCGCGCCGAACTGCTCGACCACTGCCTCGGCAAGCTGCTCCGCGGCGACCGGCCGGGCAACCTGCGCGGATTCCTCCACCTGCACGACGCACTCGCACCGGACCCGGACGAGGTCCTCGCCCGCTCCCGCGACTACCTCCGGCTGGCAGCCGACGGAGCGCCCACCGCCGCCAGGGCCGCCCAGGCGGCCCTCCGTACCCTCGACGACCGGCTCCCTGCCGACACCTTCGCCGAGCTCACCGAGGCCGTCCTCGGCCGCCCCGAGAAGACCCTGGCCACCGCCCAACTGACCTGGGCCGGCGCCGTGCTGCGACGCCACCCGGCGCAGATCGACGCCCTGCTTCCGGCGGTGGCCGCCGGATTCGCCCACCCGGCCACCGAGGTCCAGGACAAGGCCCTGCGGCTTGCAACCCGCCACCTCGCGCAGGCGGGGCCCGACACCGTCCGCGCCCTCCGCACCGCGGCCCAAGGGCTCGGGCCGGTGCAGGCGGTGGACGCCCGCCGCCTGCTCGGCACGGACGACGCCACGGCCGACGCGGACACCGCCCCCTGGGCCGGTGCCGAACCGCTGCCGTCGGCCGCCCCCGGGCCCGCACCGGCCCGCCCGATGCCGCCGGCCGTGTCCGGGCCGCACGAGCTCGCCGAGCGGCTGGCCGCCCTGCTGGCCGATCACAGCCCGGAGCCCGTCGAGTTCGAGGCGGTCCTCGCCGCCGCCGTCGCGGAGCACCACCGCGACGCACCGGCGCTCGCCGAGGCACTCGCCCCGCTCGCCGCCCGACGCGGCCGCGGCCGGCTGCGCCCGGGCGAACTGCGCAGCAGCCAGGCGGCCCTGGGTTGCCTGCTCGACATCCTGGCCGGGGGCGATCACGGCCACGACCCCGACGGTTACGCCGCGGAACTGTGCGCCCTCCCGACGCACCTCCGTACCGCTCCCGTGCTCTCGGCACTGCGGGTGTTCGAGGCCGTGTCCCACCTCGCCGCCCAGCGGGCCGACCAGAGCGGCTCCGGCGGCCCGGTGCCGTTCCTGCTGGCGACGCCGACCGGTGCCGACGGTGCGCTCGACCCGGCCGTGCTCGCGGAACGGATGGATGCCTGCCGGGCGGCCGGAACCGTCCCGTGGCCCGTCGACCTCGCCCAGGCGCTGCTGCGGCTGCCGCCTGACGCGGTGGCCACGGCCGCCGACCGGGCCCGCGGGCTCGGCGCCGTACTGCCCACCCTGGCCCTGGAGGTGCCGGAGGGCTTCCACGTCCAACGCCCGGACATGCCCGAGCGGACGGGGCCGTACGGCTGGCAGCCGCCGGTCACTCCGCGGATCGTCCCGTGCGGCCGTCCGGGACCGGACCTGGCGGCCGTGGCACCGGCCGACCGGCCCGCCGTACTGCTGTCCGGGGTACCCGATCACGGTGAGTCCGCGTTGTTCGCCCGGGGCGGGCACTGGGCGGGCAGCCCGGCCTGGCTCGCGCAGTTGCCCGCCCAGACGCCCTGGCACCCGGAGTCCGCGGCGGCCCACACCGTCCCGTCCCTCGCCGTCCAGGCGGTGGACGGCGACGGACCGCGCGGGGCGAACCCGGTGCTGCCCCTCCTCGCCGAGGCCCCCGGCATCCCGGGCCCGGTCTGCCACCTCGCCCTCGCGTACGGGCTGACGGCCGCCCGCGCGGACCACCGCACGGCCGCCCTGGACGCGCTGCTGACCATGGCCGCGCGCGGAACCCTGCGGGGGCGGGACCTCGGCGAGCGGCTCGCCGGGCTCTGGGAACTCACGGTCGCCAAACCGAACCGGTTCCTGCCCGTGCTCACCGGCGCGGCCGGCAGCGTCGCGGGCCCGGCGGTGTGGCCCGTCCTCGCTGAACTGATCGCGAAGCCCGCCGCCGCACCGGCCCGCCGCCGCACCGGGGACCTGCTGACCACGGCCGCGGAATGCGCCACCGCCTCCGGCATCCGAGCCGACCTGTCGGCCCTCGACACGCTCACCGCTCCTGCCGCCCCCAGGCGGGTCCGGACGGAGGCCGCCCGGCTCCGTGCGGTGCCGGCCACCTGACACCGGTCCGACCTGCCGGTCCACGGACCAGTGGGTGACACCGGCTCCGGGCCGGTGGTCCGCGCGGGCGGTGGGCACGTTCGGATGCGGCGGCGGGGCGGGTGCGGCGGCGGGGCGGGTGCGGCGCCGATGTCGTCGACCCGGCGCACTCACGGCTGCAGGTCGCCGGGTCCGCGAGCAACGCGATCGGGCAGGTCCTCGCAGGGAGTCGGCGGACGGCTGAGGTCCCCGGACGCCGGACCCCGGCGACACCGTCGGCCCGCGCCGTCGGAATCGGGCAGGCCCGGTCAGCCCTCGTCGAGCAGGGCCAGCAGGCGGCGGGCCTGGTGGTCGGCGGTGCCGGGCGGGTTGCGCGGACGGTCCGGGCGGTCCATGGCCAGCAGGAAGAGCCACAGCAGGGCGAGCAGCCGGCGGCAGTCGACGAGCCGGGCGGACTCGGCCGGCGCGAGGTCGAAGTGGCCCAGGAAGGCGGGCACGTCCAGGCCGCCGTCCAGCCACGCCGAGACGTGCTCGGTGATCTCGGCGAGTTCGTAGGCGCGGTCGCTGCGTCCCGACTCCTCGAAGTCGACCACCCGCACCCGGGTGCCGTCCCAGAGGTAGTTCGCGAGATTGCCGTCGCCGGGGCCGAACACCGCGGGCACCCGGGCGGGTTGCGACTCCCCCGCGATGTCCGAGGCGTCGAGCCAGGTCAGCCCGGCGTGCAGTGCCGCGGCCACGGCGGGGGACGCGTGCACCGGCAGCCCGGCCGCCAGGCGCGGATCCGGGCCACCAGCTCCGGCGGTCGTCCGGGGCGGAGCGGCACCTGCGCCAACCGCCCGGCCGGCACGCAGTGGTGCAGCTCGGTGACGGCTTCGGCGAGCGCCCTGGTCTGCCGGCCGTCCAGCGGCACGCCGCGCAGCGGCCGGCCGGGGAGCCAGGTCATCACGATGCGCGGTCCGTGGGCGCCGGGGGCGGCCTGCAGCAGCGTGGGAGCCAGCCCCGACGCGTGGGCGGCGAGCAGTTCCAGTGCCCGCCGTTCACGGACGTGCCGCACGGTGTCGCCGGGCGGGAAGGTCTTGGTGACGGTGTCGGCACCGGCGTCGAGTTCGATCGTGTGGGTGTTCCACGGGCCCGTGCTCGTGGCACCGGCCGGCCCCTTCGGCGGGATCACGGGTGGGCCGTGGCCAGGAGGCGGCGCAGGGCGGCGTGCGCGGGCGGGCCCCAGGTGGGCTTGCCGCCGGGTCGGCCGCGCAGGCCCGCCTCGCCGATGAGCAGGCAGCCGAAGGCGCGCAGCAGTGCCCAGCCGCGGGCGCGGCGCAGGGTCGCGGCGTCCGGGGTCGGCCGGTGGGCACGGTGGAAGCGGTCGAGGGCGCCGTCCGGCAACAGGATCCACGCCGAGGCGAGGTCGCAGGCCGGGTCGCCCGCGCAGAGGTCACCGAAGTCGATCACGCCGCAGAGGGTGCCGTCGGCGGTGAGGACGTTGGCCGGGTGCAGGTCGCCGTGGAGCCACAGCGCCGGGCCCGTCCACGCAGGTGCGGCAAGAGCGTCCGCCCAGATGGCCCGAACGGCGTCGGGGTCTTCGACGAGTCCGAGCCGGACGGTCTCGGCCAGGCCGCCCTCGAAGTGGCCGACGTAGTCGGTGAGCGGACCGCCGCGGTCGCGACCGGCGGGCGCCCCGGCGGGGGCCGGCCGGTGCAGCGCCGTCAGGAAGGCGGCCAGGGCATCGGCCGCGTCCTCGGCCCGGGTGACGGGGGCGCGGTCGGCGGGCGTGCCCGGCACCCACGTGGTGACGAGCCACGGCCGCGGGAACCGCTCCGAGGGCTCGCCCCATCGCTGCGGGACGGGGGTCGGCAGCGGCAGCTGCGGCGCGAGCCCTGGCAGCCAGGCGTACTCCTTGCGCAGCAGCCCGTCCGCGGACCCGGTCGCCCACGGCAGTCGGACGGCCAGGTCCTCGCCGAGCCTCCAGAGCTGGTTGTCCCAGCCGCGCGCACCGAGACTGACCGGGCGGTCGGCGAGGTCCGGGTGCTGATCGCGGATCAGCTCCCGGACCAGCGCGGCAGTGATCTCTATCTCGGTGTGCGTCATGCGGAGCAACACTAAGAACCTCTAACAAAATGATCAACGGCGTGGTTGGATTTCACTTGGCGTCATATTGATCAAGCTGGGGGTTCCGGGTGGCGCGGCCGAAGCCGTGGGAGGTCGGCGACGAGCTGTGGGCGGTGATCGAGCCGCTACTTCCGAAAGTCGACGTCGCTCCCGCCACCCGGGCGGAAGCGTCTGGACGACCGCAAAGTGCTTCAGGGGATCCTGTTCGTTCTCCATACCGGGATCTCCTGGGAACACCTGCCGCAGGAGTTGGGGTTCGGCTCGGGGATGACCTGCTGGCGGCGGCTGGCCGAGTGGCAGGAGGCCGGTGTGTGGCAAGGACTCCATGAAGCCCTGCTGGCCAAGCTCCGAGCCGCGGATGTCCTGGACTTCTCTCGTGCAGCGGTGGACTCCTCGCACGTCAGAGCCCTAAAGGGGACACCAAGACGGGACGAAGCCCTGTTGATCGGGGCAGGTCGGGCAGCAAGCATCACTTGATCACCGACGCGAACGGCATCCCGCTTGCCTTCACGCTGACCGGCGGCAACCGAAACGACGTGACCCAGCTGATCCCGCTGCTGGAGGCAGTCCCGCCGGTGCGCGGCAAGCAGGGCCGGCCGCGGCGTCGCCCCGATGTCGTCCTCGCGGACCGCGGCTACGACCACGACAAGTACCGCCGCCTGGTGTGGGGCCTCGGTGTCCGGCTGTTGATCGCCCGCCGGAACACGGAGCACGGCTCCGGCCTGGGCACCCAGAGGTGGGTCGTCGAGCGGGCGTTCGCCCTCCTGCACCACTTCCGACGGCTGCGGATCCGTTGGGAGGTCCGCGACGACATCCACGAGGCGTTCTTGAGCCTGGGATGCGCACTGATCTGCTGGAGGCGGCTCACCTCTGCCGACCGGACATCCTAGAAGGGCGGCCAGTCGGCACCAGCCGGAGGCGTAGGACGTAGCCGCTCACGCTTCTCGCCTCGCACGTCAACAGGCCAGCGGCCGTCGATCACGATGGCTGCCTCCCTGCAGCCTGGGCAGGCGTCGTCCGAGTCAGGGAACCACGGGTAGGGCGAGGTGACCACGCCCTCCTGCTGTATGCCGCACAAGGTTGCGCCGAAGTAGCCGTACGCATGGGAGACGCCGGTGGGAAGTTCTGCGGCATCGGCGCGCTCCCACCGCATGTGCACGGGCTCGTACCACGACCGGCCGACCAAACCCGGATGAGCACCCAGCTCGGTCCACGCGTAGCACCAGGGGCAGACCCACGCCTCCTTCACCCGCGAGTCCGCCGTCGGCACTCGTCGCATTTCATGCCCGCACACGTCACACGTCACAGGCCGATCCTTCCACCCTCAACTGACCACGCCGCCCCGGCATCGCTGCAGCGGAGCCAACCCATCGAAGGGTCACGCACCACATTTCGTTAGGAGTTCTAAGCCGCCGTGCTCGGAGCCGCCCTCGCCGGTCTCCGATCGTTGTGGCTGCGCCGATGCGGGGCGGCCGGCTTGACGGCGGCCGCCCCCGCCGTTCAGTGGTCGTTGTTCACGACGTGCGTGACCTCGCCGACCGGGCCCGAACCGGACTTGGTCAGGTACATCCGGAACCTGATGTTCACCTCGGGCAGGTTGTGGAAGGCAATGCCGTCGCCGGCGTTGGCGGTCTGTACGTCACCGGCGCCCGACGCCTTCAGCGTGTACAGGAGCTGACCGGTGCCGTCCATGTAGACGTCGAGGACGACGCTGTAGCCGTCGGCGTCGTAGTCGGTCAGGAAGACGTAGTCGCCGTGCTCGGCGAAGCACAGGCGTCCGCCCTGGTCGACCGAGCCTATCGAGTCCGACTCGTCGGTGTACCAGACGTGGTCGCAGTCGACGGCCTGCGCGGGGGAGGCCACGACAAGGGTTCCGGCGGTGACGGCGAGCGCCGCCGCGCCGGCGGTGAGCAGTTTCTTCATGCGCATGAAGTGGAACCTTTCGAGCGGAGCGGATCCGGATCGGCCGGTGGGCCGGACAGATGAGGATGGACGGCCCGGCCGGTCGACACGTTCTTGCCGGACGCGGTGATCGCCGTCCCTCGCCGACGCCGACGATATCCCCCAACAGTCGACCCGATGCTCCCGATTCGGGGTCGTCGTGGGTGCGGCGCATGCCGGCATCCTTCCTCGGGCGGGCCGACCTCGGCCAGCGGTTTGCGGTGCCGTGGCTCAGGTTGCCGGGGCGAGGAGGCCGAGGAGCCGGTGGGCGAAGGCGGCGGGGTGTTCGACGGCGCCGAGGTGGCCGCCGGGGAATTCGGCGAGGTCGCGGTGGAGGAGGGCGGCGAGGCGGGAGGCCGGGCCGTGGAGCGGGAGTTGGTGGCGAGAGTCGCGTCCGGCGGCGGGGACGAGCCTGTCGGCGACGGGGCGCAGGGCGGCCAGGTCGGGCGGGGTGGTGGCGAAGGGGTAGAGCATCCGGTCGAGGAAGACGGGCAGGTTGGCGTGCATCCGCGGCGCCATCTCCTGGATCTCGGGCGGCAGTTCGGTGGCCTGCTCGGCGACGGCCTCCGGTGTCCGGCCGGAGTCCCGGTCGGCGTCGGCGTCGGGATCCGCGTCGGAGTCGGCGTCGGGCTGCCCGTCCCCCAGGCCCTCGCTGAACCGGGCCATGGCGGCGGCGATGCCCTCCGTCCGGTAGGTGTCGCGGACTTCGGCGAAGAGGGCCTTGTGCGGGGCCGGGTCGTCGAGGAGCTCCAGCAGGGGCGGCTCGTGGGCGACGACGCGGCGCACCCGCCCGGGGTGCCGGGCGAGCAGGTCGACGGCGACGATCGCGCCCGAGCTGCAGCCGAGTACGTCGGCCGTGCCGTCGGGCGAGAGGTGCTCGATCAGGCGGCGGGCGTCGTCGCTCCAGACGTCCACCCGCTGGTCGGTGAGCGGCCCGTCGAGGGGGCTGCGGGAGAGGCCGCGCGGGTCGTAGGTGACGACGGTGTACCGGGCGGCGAGTTCGGCGTACATGCCCGCGTACATTCCGGCGTCGCCGGCGCCGCCCGGGAGGAGCAGCAGGACGGGGCCGCTGCCGCGGACTTCGTGGTGGAGGGTGGCGCCGGGGACGGCGAGGGTGCCCGTCCGGGTGATGGTGGTGGCGGTGGTCATCGGGGGCTCCGGTCGGGTCGGGCGGGCCAGTTCTCGAGCAGGACGTGGAGTGCGTCGAGCGAGCGGTCCCAGGATTCCTGGACGGTGCGGGGGTGGCCGAAGCCGCCGCTGAGTTCGAGGTGGATGTAGCCGTGGAAGGCGGCGCGCAGCAGCCGGCCGGCGTCGGTGAGGTCGGGCTCGGCGAGGCCGTAGGCGCGGAGCATGCCGTAGGTGAGGCCGGCGCTGCGGCGGACGACGGCCGAGTCGGCGATCTCCTCGGGGGTGAACTGCAGTTGGGTGGCGGCGTAGCGGCCGGGGTGGGCGAGGGCGTACTGCCGGTAGGCGTCGGCGAAGGCGACCAGGGCGTCCTTGCCGGCCCGGCCGGCCACGGCGGCGGCGATGCGGTCGGTCATCTCCGCGCCGCCGAGCAGGGCGATCCGGACGCGCAGCTCCCGGAGGTTCTTGATGTGGGAGTAGAGGCTGGCGTCCTTGACGCCGAAGTGCCGGGCGAGCGCGGAGACGGTGACGCGGTCGAGTCCGACCTCGTCGGCCATCTCCGCGGCCGCCTCGGTGAGCTTCGCCGCCGTGAGTCCGGCACGCACCATCGCCCGACCGCCTTTCCTAGGGTCTCTAGGTTTTAAGCTAGCACCCCGAGGAAGCGGGCGGCGGGCGTTTTCTCCGGGCGCGGGTCAGTCCACCGGGCGCAGCTCGGGGAACCGGTCGGTGGGGCGGTCGAGCAGCCCGCCGTCCCGGTGGCGCAGGGTCCGGTCGAAGAAGGCCGCGGTGCAGGCCCGCTCGGCGGCGACGGCCCGCTCCGGGTCGACCGTGCCGATCAGGTCGGCGGCGGTGCCGGGCGGCAGGTCCAGCTGCCGGGCGAGCTGCGGCACGATCGACTCCAGGTCGGTGTAGCTGCCGTGCGCCGCGCCGGTCAGGGTGAGGTCGCGGTGCCAGCCGGTGCTGTGCTGCCAGAGCGCGCCCCAGGACGGGTTGGTGCGGTGGTCGTTGCCCTCGCTGCCCATCAGCAGGAAGGGCCGGTCGAGGCCGTCGGTGGCGACGGTCGACGGGTGCGCCGGGTCGTGGTCGTCGCCGACGTAGCCGATCACGCCGTCCAGGTTCTCGCCGGCCGCGATCCGCGGGTCGTCGTGCATCGTCTGCAGGGCGGTGAAGCCGCCGGCCGACTGGCCGAACATGCCGATGCGGCCCGGGTCGAGCACCGCACCGAGGCCCTGCGGCAACCGCCGGTGCTCGGCGTCCGGGTTGCGGCCGGCCGCGAGCGCGCCGACCTGGTCCAGCACGAAACGGGTGTCCGCGACCCGGACGTCGACGAGCTTGCGCAGCAGCGCGGTGAGCTTCGCCTCCGCCTTCACCGGGTCCGGGTCCTGGACGGCGGCGACCTCGGCGTCCATCCGGCTCGCCGCCACCCGGCCGCCGGGGAACTCCACGGCCGGCGCCTCGTAGGTGTGGTCGACCGTCACCACGACGTACCCGCGGGAGGCGAGGTCGTCGCCCAGGGTGGTGCCGAACGCGGCCGGGTCACCGCCGCCGGGCGAGTACAGCACCACCGGGCGCGGCCCGCCGCGGAGGTCCGCGGGGGCGCCCTCGTGCGCATGGGTGCGGGTCTGTGCCCAGGCCACCCGGTCCATCGGCAGGCCGCCGCCGTTGCGGTACATCGTCTCGAAGACGGCCGCCGCCGCGGCCGGCATCTGCGGGGCGGTGGGGTAGTGCCCGGCGTCCCGGGCCGGGTAGCGGACGGTCACCATCACCTCGCGCGGGCCGGACCCGGTCCACGGCTCGGGCCTGGCCGGGTCCACCAGGTGCAGCGACACGGTGCCGACCGGGTACGGGCCGCTCGGCGCGGGCAGCACCAGCCGCGCCCGGGGCAGGCCGTCCGCCGCCGGAGCACCGACCGCAGCGGCCGGGGCGAGGGCCGCCGCTGCGGCGGCCGCGAGCAGCACGGCGAGCGCGGTGGCGCCGCGCAGACGGCGGCGGGCCGCAGTGGCCGTCCGGGCGGCGGACGAGCGGGTGGTCGAGGTGCTCAGGGGCATGGCTGAGGGCTCCCGTCGGATCGGAACGGTAGGTCGTACACCTGCCGTTCCCTCAGACTCTCCCGCACGACAGCCTCATGACATCCCGTACACCCCCGGACGCGGGGTGGGGACAGCCCCCGGAGCGGGCTCCGGCCAACGCCGCACGGCGTCCTGAACCGTCCCGTGAGCTCCGCGTGATGCCACCGACGGGGCCCGCCAGAAGCCCGTCGGGTGGCTCGCCGGCCGCGGGTGCCCGGTTCACCGCCGGGCACGTCGCCACCCCGCTCTGCGCGCCGCCCCCGCGCGGCACCGCGCGGTCGAGCAGGCGGACGGACCCCTGCAGCCGTCGCACTGGCATCTGCGAGCATGAGCGATTCGACGCAGGTCCTCGACTGGCTGCAGAACTGGTACGCCGACCAGTGCGACGAGGACTGGGAGCACGAGTGGGGCGTGAAGATCGCCACTCTCGACAATCCCGGCTGGACCGTCACCATCGACCTGGAGGAGACCGACCTGGAGGACTGCGAATTCGCCCGTCAGGACGTCAACCGCAGCACGCACGACTGGCTGTGGGCCTGGACCTCCGAGAAGGCCTTCCACGTCAGGTGCGGCCCCGCCAACCTCGCCGAGGCCCTCACGCTGTTCCGCGACTGGGCGACCGGAAGCACCTCCTGACGGACCTCACGGACCTCATTCCGGCGTCCCGGTGGAGCGGCGGCGGGACGTCTCGGCGAGGGTGGTGTTCAGCACGATCACGCCCGCGAGGACGTACGCCGCCGTGGGGTGGCCCAGGCCGTACAGGGCGGCCGCGCCGCCGCCGAGGACCAGCGCCTTCACCAGCAGCACCCAGGGCAGGGCCGGCCGGTAGCGGGCCCGGGGTGCCGCGAACAGGCCCCACAGGACCACGGCCGCCGCGGGCAGCCCGAGGCCCAGCAGCACCCGCCCCGCCGTGCCTCCGCCCTCCGCGAACCCCCACCACGCCAGCAGTACCAGGGCCGCCAACTCCAGTAGGAACGCCAGCAGTTCGTTGGCCGTGAACCACGGCCGGCCGGCCGGTCCGGCCACCGCCTCGGCCGATCCGTTCCGTGTCTTGCGCACCATACCCGGGTCCTCCCCCCGCCGTGCTCCCCGCCGCCGGCTGCGCGGCCGCCCCAGCATGGCACGCGGGCCGCCGGAGCGGGTGCCGTCCCGTTCAGCGGCCTCACCCGGCACGGTGACGCTCCGTCATGTCGGGGTCCGAGCGGGAGATCGGCAGGGCTTGCGGACATCGCGTGAAGGCCCGCGCCGGTCCGCGGAGCGGCCGGGATGATCGGCCGCGAACGCCGGCGCAGCGTCGCGCCGGCGGCGGACGGAGGTGTGCGCGTGGCGATGGGTGTCTCGGTGAGCAGTCCGCCCCACCCGCATCTGGGCCGGGCGGTCCGCGACCGGCGGGACGGCCGCTGCGGCACCATATCCGGCCAGTTGGTCGAGCGGGACACCGAGACCGGGCGGCTGCTGCGCCGCCGGATCTTCGTCCGTCCGATGGGCGGCGGGATCGAGTGGGAGGCCGCGCCCGAGGACCTGGTGCCGGCCTGAGCCCACCGCGCCGCGGCACCGGGTGTGGCAGGATGCGTCGGTGATCACCGACCCGCCCCTGCCCGCCGTGCCCGCGGTGGTGCCCGCCATGGTGCCCGCCGTGGTGCCCGAGGGCCGGATGGCCGCCGCGGCGCAGCCGGTGCTGGCCGTCTCCGCCGGGCTCGAACTGCGGCCGTGGCGCCCGGAGGACGCCGGTGCCCTGGTCGCGGCGGGCCGGGACGCGGCGATCCGGCAGTGGAACCTGCTCGCCGTGCCCACGGCGGAGGACGCCCGCCGCAGGATCGCCCGCATGCAGCAGCGCTGGCAGGCCGAGGAGGCGGCGATCTGGGCGATGGCCCGCCCCGGTGGCGAGGCCCTCGGCCTGGTCGGCTGGAACGACGTCGACCTGGCGGCGGGCAGCGCCGAGATCGTCTACTGGGTGCTGCCGCACGCCCGCGGCGGCGGTCTGGTCGTCGAGG
The DNA here is from genome assembly GCF_039528095.1 of Kitasatospora arboriphila. Classification (NCBI taxonomy): domain Bacteria; kingdom Bacillati; phylum Actinomycetota; class Actinomycetes; order Kitasatosporales; family Streptomycetaceae; genus Kitasatospora; species Kitasatospora arboriphila. Next base: position 18,288 of record NZ_BAAALD010000007.1, on the reverse strand, counting down.
CGGTGCGCCGGGCCGGCCGGTGGGCCCTGGACGAACTCGGCCTGCACCGGCTGACCCTGTGCCACTCCACCGCCAACCCGGCGTCCTGCCGGGTCGCCGACAGGGCCGGCTACACCGTCGAGGGCACCATGCGCAGCGCCCTCCGCCATGCCGACGGCTGGCACGACCAGCACCTGCACGCGCTGGTCGCGGGCGATCTCTGACGGACGTTCAGGAGGTACTGCGGTGTTCACCGTTCCCGGGACCGTCCGGACGCCCCGGCTGACCCTCCTGCCGCTGGAGGCCGCCCACGCCGAGGAGATGGCGGAGGTGCTGGACGACCCCGCGCTGCACGCCTTCACCGGCGGCCGTCCGCTGCGCCCCGACGAACTCCGCAGCCGGTACGAGCGGCTGGTCGCCGGCTCCCCCGATCCCGGTCAGATCTGGGCGAACTGGGTGGTCCGGCTGGACGCGGCCGACCGCCTCACCGGGACGGTCCAGGCAACAGTGACCACCCACGGCAACGGCGACGGCCGGTGCACCGCGGAGATCGCCTGGGTGGTCGGCACCGGGTGGCAGCGCCGCGGCATCGCGACCGAGGCGGCGCGGGGCATGGTCGCCGCGCTCACGGCCGCCGGGGTGGAGCGGTTCGTCGCCCACGTCCACCCCGGGCACCGGGCGTCGGCCGCGGTCGCCGCCGCCGTCGGGCTCGCGCCCACCGGCCATGTACAGGACGGCGAGGTCAGGTGGGAGTCGGGCTGACCGTCGCCCACCGCCGGTCGCCGCCCACGGACGGGTCTCACGCGCTGCTCGTCCGGCGGCGCGGGGCACGGCCGGCGAGCCAGGCGACGGCGGCGAGGAGGCCCGCGAGCGGGCCGAGGAACGGGGCCGGGCTGGTGTGGAAGACCGTGCTGCCGAGCACCCCGACGAGCTGCCAGCCGGCGCCGAGCACCGCCGCGGCGGAGAGCCAGTGCCAGCCGTCCCGGCGGACCACGGCGAACGGCAGCACGAGCACCGCGACGGTCTGCAGTGCGAAGCCGAACCGGAACCAGCCGAGCCAGACCGCGTTCCACCACGCGCCGTGGGTACCCCGCCGCCCGAGGTCGTCCCGGTACTCCAGGAAGGTGGTGCCGTCCGACCACCACGGCCAGAGGTAGAGGCCGACCAGCGTGAGCGTCGCGGCGGCGATCGCCAGCCAGGCGTGCCCGGCACGGCCGGGCTCCCGTTCCTCGAGAAAAGGCATGTGTCCCCCCGGTGGTGTGCGGCACCTACTGCTGCTGCGCTCCAGCATGGCGGAGGGGGCCGACACCGGTGGCCGGTTCTGCCGAGCCGGCCGGCGGGACGTGGCACGGGCGCGGCCCGTCCCCGGGGTGCGCCGCCCGTCCCCGGGGGTGCGCCGCCCGGATCAGCCCCGCAAGGTGCCGAGGCGGCCCTCGAGTTGGAGGAGGAGGTCGGCGAGGCCGGCGCCGAGGAGGCGGCGGGTGGGTTCGTCCAGACCGGCGAGGAGCGCCCGCTCGTAGGCGAGTTGCCGGGGCAGCAGCCGGTCGACGAGCGCACGGCCCTCGTCGGTGAGCCGGATGTAGCCGATCCGGCGGTCCCGGGTGTCGGTGCGGCGGTCGACCAGCCCGCGGTCCTGGAGGGCGCGCAGCCGTTTGGTGACGGCGGCACCGGAGGCGAAGGTCTCCCGGGCGAGTTCGCCGGGGGTGAGTTCGCGGTCGGTGCGCCGGACGGCGCCGAGCAGGTCGAACTCGCCGCGAGTCAGCCCGGCGGAGCGCAGCGGGGCGTCCTCGGCCTGCTGGAGCAGGGCGGCGCAGCGGTTGATCCGGCCGACGAGTTCCATCGGCTCGGTGTCGAGGTCCGGGTGGACGGCCCGCCACTGCCGCCGCACCGCCGCGACGACGTCGTTCGCACCGCTGTCCTGGTTCACGCCGCTCCGCTCTCCGGGGCGGGGTGGAGGCCGCCCCGCCGTTGGGCCGTCCCCGCGAGGGTACGGTGTCCGGCCTCCTCGGCGGCGCGCAGCGCCTGCTCGGGCAGGGTGCGGCGGCGCCATTCGCCGGCGGCGGTGTCCCGGGCGTCGCGCAGGTCGGCGAGGCTGTGGGCGAGCCGGCGGGAGGCGGCGTGCACGGCCGCGGGCTCGGCGGCCGGGTCGGCGAGGGTCCGTTCGGCGTGGGCGCGGGCGCGGCCGGTGGCGTGCAGGGCGTGCCGGACCCGGTCGGTCGTGCGGTGGTTGGTGACGGCGAGCGCGGCGGCGATGCCGACGGCGGCGCCGATCAGGGTGTCGAGGACGCGGTCGCCGATCAGCCGGCCGGCCGGGTGGTCGCCGGTGAACTCCACCAGCAGCAGCGCCATGGGGGTGACCGCGACCGTGCCGAGCCAGTAGTTGCGACTGATCAGCGCTTCGGCGGCGAAGTTGAGGACGAGCAGGCACAGCACCAGGGCGACGGGACCGGTCCGGATCAGCGGGACGGCGGCGGCGAAGACCGCGACGCCGAGCAGGTTGCCGAGGGTGCGCTGCAGGGTGCGGTTCCAGGTCAGCGCGATGTTGGCCTGGTGGATGGAGGCGGCGGTGACGATCGCCCAGTACGGCCGGTCGACGCCCAGCAGGAGCGTGGCGTACCCGGCCAGGGCACAGCCGAGCAGGGTGCGCAGTGCGGCGGGGGCGTGCGCGGCACCGGGGGCGAGGCTGCGCAGCAGGCGGGGGCGGGGCACGCGGGCCTGCGGTGCCGCGTCGCGGAGGTCCGTATCGGGCAGGTCCGTCTCCGGCAGGTCCGCGCCGGGCAGGTCCGTCTCCGGCAGGCCGTGGACGGCGGGCGGGACGGGGAGCGGGCCGTGTGCGCGGACGGCGGCGGCCCAGGCGTGGAGCTGCTCGCTCGCGGAGCCCCCGCCGGGGCCGGAACCGGGGCCTGAACCGTGGCCGGGACCGGGCCCGGAACTGGAACCGGAACCGGCAAGGGTGGCCTCGGCCAGGCGGAGCAGCCGGTGGAGGGTCCGGCGGTCCGCGGTCGGGGCGCCGGCGAGGCGGAGGCAGTGTCGGGCGGCGCGGAGCGCGGTGGTGGCGGCGTGGCGGGTCTGCGGGCCCGGGGCGGCCGCGTGGGCCGCGGCGGCGGCGAGGGCGCGGGCGGTGGCGCGGCGTTCGGGGCCGTCGGCGCGGCGCAGGGCGGGTGCCATCGCCACCAGCCAGGCGAAGGCTCCGGCCGCCAGGGTGAGGGCGAGGTGGCCGGGAACCCGGCCGATCTCCTGCGGGGCGAACAGCGCACCGGCCATGACGAAGGTGAAGATCACGTTGCCGGGCGGGCCGATCCCGCTCGCATCGGCCACCGCCTTCTGCACGGCGGCGAGGACGGCTCCGACGGCGATCAGCACCACCGCGGAGTGGGTGAGCGAGGCGGCCGTCAGGGCGACCGCGACGCCCGCGAACATGCCGAGCACCACCCGGGCGAGGGTGGTGGCGCGGCGCGCGTACGGCAGGTCGTGGCCGTAGAGCGCGCACAGCGATCCGGCCATGGTGTAGGCGACCAGGTCGAGGCGGCCCAGCGCGCAGAGCACGAGGTTGGGCAGGGCGGAGGCCGCGGCGACGCTCAGCGCCGGTTTGAACCACCGGTCGGACGGGCGCCCGAGCCGCAGCGCCTCCCGCACCGGAAGGCTGCGGAGGCGGAGACCAGGAGTGACAGTTGCAGAACCCACCCGTTAAGGGTAACAGGTATTACACCCGTAAAATGGTTTGCCGCCCCCGGCGCCCCCGGCTCCCCCAAAGCTTCCGGCACGCCCAGCTCCCGGCACGCCCCTGAGGGGGGCCTCGGCCGGAAATTCCGTGGACGTCGCGGACGCCGTTCGCAGACTGGTCGACATGACCGCATTCGATGCCAAGGCCGACCTGCACCTCTACCTGCAGGACGCGCGCGACGCGCTGCTGTGGAAGCTCGACGGACTGTCGGAGTACGACGTCCGGCGCCCGCTCACGCCCTCCGGCACCAACCTGCTCGGACTGGTCAAGCACGTGACCGCCGCGGAGGCGGTGTACTTCGGTGAGACCTTCGGGCGCCCCTTCGAGGCCGCGCCGCTGTGGATCGCCGGCCGGGCCGAGCCGAACGCCGACCTGTGGGCCACCGCGCAGGAGTCCCGCGAGGAGATCGTCGGGCTCTACCGCCGGGTGTGGGCGCACTCCGACGAGACCATCCGCTCCCTGCCGCTCGACGCGACCGGCCGGGTCGGCTGGGGCCGCCGCGCCGAAGTGACCCTGCACCGCATCCTCGTCCACGCCATCGCCGAGACCGACCGCCACGCCGGGCACGCCGACATCGTCCGCGAACTCGTCGACGGCGGCCGCGGGCTGCGGGCGCAGGACGGCAACCTCCCGGAGGGCGACGACGCCTGGTGGAAGGGCCACCGGGACCGCGTCGAGCAGGCCGCACGCGAGGCCGCCGGCCTGCCCGACCCGGCCTCGGACGGACGGCCCTCGCCGATCGCGCGCTGACGCCCGTTCACCGGCCCCTGCCGGATGCCGTGCCGGCCGCCGGGTCGGCTGCCGGGTCGGCCGCGAAAACCGCCGTCCGGATACGGAACGGAGTGATGGACGACCGGCGTGTACAACGCTCTCGACTTCGACGACCTGCTGCGGCTGACGGACGAGCGGTCGACCGCCTTCCGGGGCGCGATCGCGGCCGCGCCCGGCCTCGACGGAGGAACTGCGCGATCCGGGGGTGGGTGTCACGGCAGCACGGGCCGAGCCCCGTCTGTCCGGTGGCCCGCATCCGGATCGTGCGGTTCTCCCCCAGCCTTCGGCCTGGAGGTGCCCTCACGCGCCCCTCGTGGTGCACCCCACGGCCGCAGGACCATGAGCGAGTCCTCCGGGGTCGCCACCATGGCGAAGGGGAAGCGGTCGAGTTCCAGGCAGAGCGCGACGTCGTCGGCATGGGATCCCTCCCGCACCCCCTCCGCCAACTCGGCGGCGGCGCGCGAGGATCCGGCGCGGCGGAGGAACTCGGCTACATCCGTGTCGTCCCCGGCGGCCCTCCGGGCGATGTACTGGGCGCACGCCAGGTCCTCGTCGGCCTGCCCGTCCTCGCCCGTGACCACGAACGTGACGCTGTCGCACCCGCGTGCCCGCAGCAGCCGGGCCGTCGCCTCCGCCACCACGAAGCCGGCGCACAGCACCAGCGAGGCCTCCTTCACCGCAAGGGCGCCGACCGTCCCCGCGGTGGTCTTCTGCACGACCGTCCGCCCACCGAGGTCGGCGGACCGCAGCCGACCCGGCGAATTCACCAGCTCGAACCCGGGCATCGGCGGACCGTCCTTGAGTGCCACCCAGTCCGGGTGACGCTCCTTCAGCGCCAGGGCCTCGTCCAGCGACTCGGCGAGCACGATCTTCTCGGCCCCCCGGGCGAAGACCCAGCCTGCCACCGTGTAGGCCCGCATGACGTCGACCACGACCGCCACGGACGGGACTTCGGCCAACTCGGCGATGCCGAGGAAACGAACATCCATCCGGCCATGATCGCGCCCGCCCGACCCGACGCGCCAGGAGAATACCGGGCGGCGGTTCAGCCCCGGTCCGCGTCGGTGTCGGCGGACCCGGTCCGCCTGCGACCGGTGACCTTGGAGGCGGGCAGCCGGCCGGCGCGGGAGGTGCCGGCCAGGGCGTCGCCGTCCACCGCGACGTCGAACGTCAGGTTGAGGCGGAACGGCCGGGTGACCGACTGCCGCCAGCTGAGCCGGTCGCCGTCCAGGGTGACGGCGTCGAGCGGGACCTCCTCCTCGGCGCCGCGGGCGGTACCGGCCAGGCGGCCGTCCCGCCGGTGGAGTTCGATCACCGCGGCGATCCGGCCGACGGGCGTGGCGATGGCGAGGTCCCAGGTGCCTTCGACGGGCGTGACGGACATGGTGGTGTGCTCCTCGTTCAGCGGGTTGTGGCGGGTTCGGTCAGAAGGCGGCCGGGGCGGGGCCGTCGCTCCGCCAGACCGTGCCGCGGCGCTCGTGGGCGAACAACTCCTCGACGGCGTGCGCGATCTGCGGTCCGACCTCGCGTTCCAGCAGGTACAGCGCCAGGTCGAGGCCGGAGGTGACCCCGGCGCCGCTGACCAGGTCGCCGTCGTCGACGACCCGGGCACGGACGGCGTGCACACCGGTGGCGTCCAGCAGGTCGAGGCCCAGGTGGTGGGTGGTGGCGCGGCGGCCCTCCAGCAGTCCGGCCATGGCGAGGACGAGCGAGCCGCCGCACACCGTGGCGACGGTCGTCCGCGGGTTGTCGACGGCCCGGGCCAGCAGGCCGGGCAGGGCGGTGTTCAGGGTGCGGCCGAGCAGCACGGGGACGGGCGCATCGGCTGTGCCGGGGTCGGCGGTGTGCTCGGGCTCGTCGGCCTCGCCGATCCGGCCGGAGGCGCCGGGGACGAGGACCAGGCCGGGGCGGTCCGGGTCGAGCGCGGCGGTGGCGCGCAGCGCGAGCCCGCCCGTCCCGCTGACCACCTCGCGGGGGCCCTCGGCGGAGACGAGTTCGACGGTCACCGCCCCGGCGGAGGCGGTCCCGCCGGCGTGCAGCACCTCGTAGGGGGCGACGACGTCGAGCGGGTCGAAGCCGTCGAAGAGCACGATCTGGGCATGCATGGGCGTCCTTCAGCAGGTGGGAGGGGTGGTGGCGCGGCCGGCGACACCCCGACGCTATCCACGGGCGGCGGAGGGCCACAGGGGCTCCGGCGACAGCTTTCAACGGGATAGCGACACCGCCGTGCCACCGCGCGGACCTGCGGGAACGGGGTGGCGGTCGCCCGGCGGCGGGCGGGTAGATTGCCGACCGTGCACACCGTCGCCGTCCTCGCGCTCCCCCGGGTGGTCCCCTTCGACCTGGCGACCCCGGTGGAGGTCTTCGGCCGGGCCCGGCTGCCCGGCGGCGGCCCCGGCTACCGCGTGCTGGTCTGCGCGGAGGAGCCGGAGACGGATGCCGGATCCTTCGCGCTGCGGGCGCCGTGGGGGTTGGCGGAGCTCGGCTCGGCGGACACGGTGGTGGTGCCGGGCACCGACGGCCCGCACCCGGCGCCGACACCCGCCGTCCTGGCGGCGCTGCGGGCGGCGGCGGCGCGTGGCACCCGGATCGCGTCGATCTGCTCGGGGGCCTTCGTGCTGGCGGACGCCGGGCTGCTGGACGGACTGCGCGCGACCACGCACTGGGCCGCGGCGGGACGGCTGGCCGCCGACCATCCGGCGGTCACGGTCGACCCGGACGTGCTCTACGTGGACAACGGGCAGATCCTGACCAGCGCGGGCGCGGCCGCCGGGCTGGACCTGTGCCTGCACATGGTCCGGCGCGACCACGGCTCCGCGGTGGCGGCGGAGGCCGCGCGGCTCTCCGTCGTCCCGCTCGAACGGGAGGGCGGGCAGGCCCAGTTCATCCCGCTCGACCACGATCCGGCGCCGGGCGGGGCCGCGCTGGAGCCGCTGCTCGGCTGGCTGCGGCAGAACCTCGACCGCGACCTCACGCTCGACGGGATCGCCGCCCGCGCGGGTGTCAGCACCCGTACGCTGATCCGCCGGTTCCGGGAGCAGACCGGCACCACCCCGCTGCAGTGGCTGCACGTGGCCCGGATCCGCCGGGCGCAGCACCTGCTGGAGACCACCCCGCACCCGGTCGAGCGGATCGGCGCCCAGGTCGGCTTCGGCTCGGCCACCGCCTTCCGGGACCGGTTCAAGCGGAGCACCGGGATGAGTCCGCGGACCTACCGGAGCACCGTCCGGCCGCGGCTCCGTCACCCGTCGGAGGCGCCCGGACGGGAGAGGTCCGAGTAGTCGGCGGGCGCCTCGTCGACGGCCACCGCGTCGGCGCCGTCCGGCAGGTCGGCGCGGGTGGTGAGCCGTCCGGTGGCGGCCCTGCGGAGCAGCCGGGTGCGCTCGCGGGCGGCCCAGCGGCGGACGCGGTCCGGGTCCAGCGGGGTGCCGTGGCCGACGTGCAGCCGGGCCGGGTCGCGGGCGAGCATCGCGTCCAGGCTGTCGAGGTTGCCGAGCGGGTCGTCGTGGAACGGCGGGTTGGCCGGCCGGCCGGGTATCAGCCCCATGAAGGAGTTGGCGACCAGGTCGCCCGCCACCAGGTCGCCGTGGTCGGTGAGCACGGAGACCGAGCCGGCGGTGTGGCCGGGGGTGGGCACCGCCCGCGCGGCGATGCCGAATTCGTCCAGCGGGGTCTCGCCGCGCAGCAGGACCTGCGGCTCGAAGGGCTCGGCGCGGACGTGGAGTCGGCGGCCGCGGCTCATCAGGCGGCCCATCGGTCCGGTGGGCAGGTAGGGTTCGCGGACCCGCCCGGTGCGGTAGGGCCCGAGATCGGCCGCGTGGGCGGCGATCGGCGCGCCGGTGAGGCGGTGGAGTTCGGCCGCGGAGCCGAAGTGGTCGATGTGGCCGTGGGTGATGACGATCATTGCGAGGTCGCCCGGGTCGACGCCGAGCCGCTCCAGGTGCCGGCGGATCTGTTCCCCGCTGCCGGGGATCCCGGCGTCGACGAGCACCGGGCGCCGCCCGGTGAGCAGGTAGGCGTTGACGGCGTGCCGGCCGAGCACGGGGATCGGCGTGACGGTGGTACGGGACACGGGTGTTCTCCAGGGGGAGGGTGCGGCGGCCGGCGCCGTGCGCGGGCAGGCCGAGGAGACCCCACACGAGGTCGCGGGGGGCAGGAGGGGAGTCGGTCAGCGGAAGCGGCGGCGGTAGTCCGCGGGGGTGGTGTTGAGGCCGCGGCGGAAGGCCCGGTGCAGGGTCTCGACGGAGCCCAGGCCGCTGGCCCGGGCGACGTCGGCGAGGGCGCGGTCGCTCTCCTCCAGCAGTCGGCGGGCCCGTTCCAGCCGGGTGCCCTCGACGTAGGCGGCGGGGGTGCGGCCGGTGTGCCGGGCGAACAGCCGGGAGAAGTGCCGCACGCTGAGCCCGGCCCGCGCGGCCAGCGCCTCGGTGGAGAGGTCGGCGGCGGGCTGTTCGGCGATCACCCGCAGCAGCGGGCCGAACCGGTCGTCGGGCGGCGGCGGGGCGGACAGCGGAACGCTGAACTGGCTCTGCCCGCCGGGGCGTTTGACGTACATCACCATGGTGCGGGCGGTGGCGAGGGCGAGGGCCTGGCCGTGGTCCTCGGCGACCATGGCGAGGGCGAGGTCCATGCCGGCGGTGATGCCGGCGCAGGTCCAGAGGCGGCCGGAGCGGACGAAGATCGGGTCGGCGTCGACCTCGGTCTCCGGGTGTTCGGCGGCGAGTTCGGCGGCGAGGTTCCAGTGCGTGGTGGCCGGCCGGCCCGCCAGCAGGCCGGCCGCGGCGAGCAGCAGTGCGCCGGCGCAGATGCCGCCGATCCGGGCGGCCCGGCCGGCGGTGGCGCGCAGCCAGTCGGTGACGGCGGCGTCGACCCGGGCGACGGCCGGGCCGTCGGCGGTGTCGACGGCGGCGCGGCCAGCAGGGTGTCGATGCCGCCGCCGACCCGGTCGAGCGTCAGGTCGGCGTGCAGGCGGACGCCGCTGGAGGTCGTGACCGGCCCGGGTTCGGCTGCGGCGATCTCCACCCGGTAGCCGGGCCGGGTGCCGCCGAGGAGGCGGGTGGCGACGGAGAACACCTCGGCCGGCCCTGCGGCGTCGAGGATCTCGATGCCGGGGAACGCGGTGACCAGCACGCGGTGCGGTGGGGACATGCCCCGATCCTCGCCGGGTGCGGGCGGTGTCCGCAATGACGGGTCTCTGGCGGATTCGGCCACGCGTTCCCGGCCCGGGCCACCGGGCGGGGGCGGCGGGCCGGTGCCCCGGTCGCACGGCGCGCGGCCGGTCAGCGCAGCGACCACACCTGGTTGGGCTGGGTCCCGCCGGCGTAGCAGTCCCAGATCTGGATCCGGGTGCCGTTGGCGGCGCCCTGGCCGACCGCGTCGAGGCACTTGCCGGAGTTGGGGTTCACGACGGTGCCGTTGGCGTTGACCTGCCACTGCTGGGCGCCGTTGTCGAGGCAGGTCCACAGCCGGACCTGGGTGCCGTTGGCGGTGCCCTGTCCGGCGACGTCCAGGCACTTGCCGGAGTTGGGGTTCACGAAGGTGCTGCCGACCCGCTGCCAGACCTGGGCGCCGGTGCCGTTGCAGTCGTAGAGCTGGACGGCCGTGCCGTCGGCCGTCCCGGCGGCCTGGACGTCGAGGCAGCGGCCGCTGCCCTGGCCGACCAGGGTGCTTCCGGTGCCCCCGCCGCCTCCGGTGCCGTTGGCGGTGAAGGAGAAGGAGTCCACGGCGAGGCCGGTGCCGCCGACCCACGGCTCGAAGCCGAACTGGACGCTGGTCATGTACCAGGCGCGGTTGAGGTAGCCGCGGTTGGCGGAGTCCTCGGTGAAGTCCTTGATGTTGACCGAGAGTGAGCCGGTGCCCTGCTGGCGGACGTAGGAGACGACGTTCCAGCCGATGCCGCCGTTGATGAGCCGGCCCTCCCAGACGTCCCAGGCGGCGCCGGCGAGGTTGGCGGTGCCGACCTTCTGGCCTGCGGGCTGCGGGGCGCCGCGGTGGTTGCCCCAGATCATCAGCTCGGCGCCGTTGTTCTGGCCGGACGGGTTCGGCGAGGAGTCGAACCAGATGTCGTAGGCGGCGTCCCACTCGCCGCTGCCGATCGTCCGGTAGCCGACGCTGGTCTGCGGGTTGCCGAAGGCGCTGACCTGGAGCGGGAGTCCGCTGCCGGTGGTGCAGTTGGTGTAGTGGCAGCCGGCGTAGACCGACGGGTAGGAGGCCGGGGCGCCGTTGGTGGGCTTGTTGTGGCTCTCCGACGAGATGCCGAAGCCGGTGTCGGTGACGGACAGGCACTGCTGGGTGCTGTCGCCCCAGTTGTTGTTCTGGACGATGTACCGGCCGCCCGCGATCCGGACGGAGCCGAAGGTGTCGCAGAGCCGGGTGGCGGCACCGGCGGGCGGTGCGGCGGCGACCGGCAGCGCGGCCGCGGCGGTCAGCAGCGCGAGGGCGCCGATCGCGGTTCGCAGGCGGCGGAGTAACGAGGTCATGGGTGTCCTCCGAGCGGTGGGGTGGGGTGGGCGGCTGCCGGCGGGCCTCCCCCGACGGTAGGAGAACCGGGCCGGGCCCGGGAAGACGTTCAACGGGAGATTCTCGGGAGCGCTCCCAACAGTGCTGGTCATGTGGGGTGACTTCGAAAGTTTCGTGGGAGCGCTCCCAGATTGGGCCGTTGATGGCATTGACGCGGACACCTCCACACCCCCAGTCTTCCCGGGAGGCCCTCCCGTTCCGCCGGGTGCCGCTCCCCCGTCCCCACGCGACCCGCCCGAGGTGCGGCATGCCCCCTCACACCCCCGGCCCGGAGGCCGCCGAGGCGTCCCGCTCCCCTCTGCGCACTCGCCGCCGCGCTCACGCCCGCCCTGCTGATGCCCGCCGCCCGGGCCGGCACCGCGGGCACCGCCACCCACCACGTCACGGTCGACGGCGCGGCCCGCGGCGACGTCTCCCACCCACCGACCGGCTCCTGGCTCGGCACGCCCGCGCAGGACCGGCCGGAGCGCCTCGCCGGTCTGACCGTCCACCTCCACCAGGGCGTCGACCGGGTCCGCTTCCTGAAGGGCACGGGCCACCCGGAGCTCGACCTCCCCAGCGTCGCACCGGCGCGCCGCCCGCGGCCCTCCCGGGCCGGTCCGCCGCGGTCCGCGGGCGGGCGATCTATCCTCGGGGGCATGCGCATCCGACCGATGACCGGGGACACGGCGGCCGGCGGGTCCGAGCCGCCCGCGGACGGGCCGCAGCCGGCCGGTGGGCCGGCGACGGCCGACGGCCTGCGCGAGGTCGGGCGGCTGCTCGCCGGCGGCGGGGTGGCCGTGCTCAGCGGCGCCGGGCTGTCCACCGAGTCGGGCATCCCCGACTACCGCGGGGAGACCGGGCGGGCCCGGCCGCGCACGCCCATGACGTACCAGGAGTTCACCGCGAGCGAGGACGGCCGGCGGCGGTACTGGGCGCGCAGCCACGTCGGCTGGCGGACCATCGCCGGTGCGCTGCCCAATGCGGGCCACCGCGCGGTCGAGGAGCTGCGCCGCTCGGGCCACGTCACGGGCGTGATCACGCAGAACGTAGACGGGCTGCACCGGGCGGCGGGCACGGTCGACGCCGTCGAACTGCACGGCGCCCTCGACCGCGTGGTCTGCCTGGACTGCCGCCGGACGAGCACCCGCCGGGAGCTGGACCGCCGCCTGACCGAGCTGAACACCGGCTTCCGGGACACCGGCTCACGGATCAACCCGGACGGCGACGTCGAGCTGCCCGACGAGCTGGTGCACGCCTTCCGCGTCGCCCCGTGCGCGGCCTGCGGCGGCGTGCTCAAGCCGGACGTGGTCTTCTTCGGCGAGGGCGTCCCCAAGCCGCGCGTCCAGCAGTGCTACGACCTGGTCGACGCGGCGCGGGCGCTGCTCGTCCTCGGCTCCTCGCTGACCGTCCTGTCCGGGCTGCGGTTCGTCCGCCACGCGGCCCGCACCGGCAAGCCGGTCGCCATCGTCAACCAGGGCCCCACCCGGGGCGACGAGTTCGCGGCCGTCCGGGTGGCGGCACCGCTCGGCGAGACCCTGTCCCGCCTCGCGGCGCACCACGGCCACCCGCCCACCGCGCCCTGAGCGCGACGGCGGACGACGGTCCGCCCCCTCGACCGGACAGGCCCTATCATCACCGCCATGCCGACACCCGAGCAGAACGGCGCCGGCGGGCAGGCACAGTCCGCAGTTTGGCGCGCCACCGTCCTCGACCACGTCGCGGCGGTCGGCCGGCCGCCGTACGACCCGGGGCCGCGCGCGGACGGGCCGCTGGCCCGGCGGGACGGGCTGAGCATCCACGGTACGCAGGGCGAGGTGCGTTGCACCGACGACACCGGCCGGACCCGCTGGGTGCACCGCTGCGAGGCCCGCCCCAACGCGGCGTACGTCTCGCAGGGGCGGGTGCTCGTCACCACGGACTCGCTCGCCTACACCGTGTGGGGCATGCTCGGCCCGGCCCTGCTGCTCGACCTGGCGGACGGCCGGCCGGTGGCCGAACTCCGCGGCGAGCGCGGGGCGGTGCTGCGCGGCGGCCGGTTCTTCCTGGGCCTGGAGGGCTACGGCCACTTCGACACCTGGGAGTACGACCGGGACGGCACCGAGGTCGACGCCTGGCGCAGCTACGGGCACTTCGTCACCGGAAGCGGGATCCGGGTGGTGGAGCAGGACCGCCGCATCCCGACCCGCAGCCGGGTCGTCCGGCTGCTCCCGGGCGGGGTCGTGGAGGCGGGCCCGGCGCTCACCGACCCGACGGTGCCGCGGCCGGTGGTGCTGGAGGACGGCACCGTGCTGGTGATCGACGACGGGGTGGTGCGGGCCGTCGGCCGCGGGCTGGAGCACACGGTGCTGGCCGAGCTGACGGCCGTCCCCGCGGACGACCGGCACCGGTACATCAGCGCCCTGCGCCGCGAGGGCGAGCGCCTCACCGCGATCGTCGCCGAACGCGACCCCGCCGACCACCGGCGGCACACCGTGCACACCTGGACGCTGGCCCTGCACGCCCCGGCCTGAGCCGGGAGCACGTCGGCCGGGCCGACCGGGCCGGTCAGGCCGGCGTGTCCAGGCCGGTGAGCAGCGCGGCGACGTCCAGGCCCACGGCGAGGTAGTCCTCGAAGACGCGGTTGTGCAGGGCCCACAGGGAGCGCTGCCGCCGGACGAGTTCGACGGCCGCCGCGGGCTCCGTCCCGAGCTCGACGAGGGCCTGCGCGACCACGAGGCCGGAGCGGTTGTAGCCCGAGTGGCACCGGACGAGGACGGTGCGGCCGTCGCGGACGGCCGACGCGGTGGCCCGGGCGAGCTGCTGGACGTCCGCGAGCTGACCGGCGGTCAGCGGGGCGTCGGGGATCTCGGCCACCAGGTGCTCGACGCCGGGTGCCGGCCCGTGGCCCGGCGCGGCGTACAGGCTCACCACCAGGTCGAACTCGTCTCCGGCGACGGCGAGTTGCAATTCGCCCGCAGTGTCCGTCCAGTAGTGCCCGCCCATCCACAGGCCGGGCACGATCTCGTCCCACGGCGTCTGCGGCCCCGGGACGTCGCGGTCCTTCTGACGTGTCCTCACCCACACCCCTCTCCGGCGGTCCAACGGCCGCCGCCCGCAGCGCGTTCCCCGCGTGGTGGCGGTGCCGGTGACAGGTGCGGGCGGCAGGGGCCCCTGCACCCCCGGGTCCCCTGCCGCCCTCCCCCCCTGGCCGTCCGCCGGGCCGTACCGCCCGGCTCCGGTGTCCCGCCGGAGGCCTGTGCCGGGCGGCGCCCGGTGGACGGGGGGCGCGGCGGGGGGGGGGGGGGGGGCCCCCGCCCCGGCGCCCGGTGGACGGCCGTGCCGCGGGGCGCCGGGCGGCGTCCCGCGGCACGGTCCCGGTTCTCAGACGCGCTGCCAGAGCGCCGGGACGATCGGCGGCTCCCAGCCGGTCTGGGCCTGGTGGCCCTGCAGGCAGACGTAGCTCAGTCCGGCGTAGGTGACGGTGTCGCCGGCCCGGTAGACGGTGCCGGCCGCCCAGGTGCCGGTGCCGGGCCCGCTGCCGACCACCAGGGAGTAGGTGGTGCTGTGGGTGGCCGGGCCGCTGCCGGTGACGGTGATCGAGTACGTTCCGGACGCGGTGCCGGCGGCCGCCGAGACGGTCATCACCGCCGAGGCGCCGGACTGCACGGACGAGGGGCTGAAGCTCACCGTGACACCGCTCGGCAGGCCGGTGGCGGTCAGTGCGACCGTGCGGGCGCTGCCGGAGGTGACGGCGGTGGCGACGGTCGCGGTGGTCGAGCCGCCGGCCTCCACGCTGCCGCTCGCCGGGTTCACCGCGAGCGAGAAGTCGTCGCCGGGCACCGTCCCGCCGACCGAGGTCTTCCACAGTGCGGAGGCGACGCCGTCGGCGCTGCGGTCGAGCGCGGTGGCGCCGATGTTGCCGGTGGTGTCGCAGGACTGGTGGTAGCAGGAGTCGTACGCCCGGTTCGCGGTGCCGCCCCACTTGGCCGCCTGGGCGGCCGTCTTGACCGCACTGGCGCCGGCCGCGTAGCCGGAGGTGGGGATGCCGGCCTGCTGGAAGGAGTAGTCGTCGGAGCGGCCCTGGCCCTCGGTGTTCTCCTCGGGCTGCAGCCCCAGCGAGTCCCAGTACGCCTTCAGTGGGGCGGCGGCGGCCGAGGTGAGGTTGTTGACGAAGTAGCCGGCGTTGGGCGAGCCGACCATGTCGAAGTTGTAGTACGCCTTGATCGCCGCACGCTGGGTCGAACTCAGCTGGGAGACGTAGTGGTTGGAGCCCTGCAGGCCCTGCTCCTCGCCCGTCCACCAGGCGAACCGGACGTGCCGGGTGAGGGTCGGGTTCTGCTGGGCGAGCACCAGGGCGTTCTCCAGCAGGACGGCGGAGCCGGAGCCGTTGTCGTTGATGCCGGGCCCGGCGGCGACGCTGTCCAGGTGGGCGCCGAACATGGTGACCTGGTCGGCGGGGCCGCCCGGCCAGTCGGCGATCAGGTTGTTGGAGGTGTAGCTGCAGCTGGTGCAGGTCTGCTCGGTGACGGTGTAGCCCGCCGCCTGCAGCTTGCCCTTGAGGTAGGCGACGGACTGGCCGTGTCCGGCGCTGCCGGCCCGGCGGTTGCCGCCGTTCTGGTCGGCGACGGTGTTCAGCTGGGCGAGGTGGGCCTGCACCTTGGCGACGTCGATGTCGGGTGCGCCGCCGCCGGGGTTGCCGCCGCCGCCCACGGTGAGCGTGTACTGCGCGGTGTGCACGGCGCTGCCGGTGCCGGTGACGGTCAGGGTGTACGTCCCGGCCGGCGCGGAGGCACCCGCCGAGACGGTCATGGTGGCGGAGGAACCCGCCTGCACCGAGGAGGGGTTGAAGCCGACGGTGACGCCGCTCGGCGCGCCGGAGGCGCTGAGGCCCACCGTCTGCGCGCTGCCCGAGGTCACCGCGGTGGCGACCGCGGCCGTGGTGGAGCCGCCGGGCTGGACGCTGCCGGAGGCCGGGCCGACGGAGAGCGAGAAGTCGTTGGTGCCGGAGGGCGTGCAGGTCGGGTCGCCGCTCTGGGCCGGGACGCTGACGGCGTCCCAGGCGGCCTTGGTGCGGGTGAAGAAGGTGCAGCCCGGGTCGAGGTTCTTGGCGGCGGTCAGGGTCGCCGTCCGGTACCGCTTGTAGGTCATGCCGCTGGTCTTGAGCAGCATGCCGCCGTAGAAGATCCGGCCGGCGTCGCGGATGCCGACGCCGGTGACGGAGGAGCTGTTGCAGGTCGGGCTGGACGGCTTGCCGCCACCGGGGTTGGACCCCTCGGCGAGCAGGTAGAACCAGTGGTTCAGCGGGCCGGCCGCCGCGTGCTCCTCGGTGTTCGGGATCGACGCCGAGTAGCAGTTGGGGTTGCCGCCCACCTGCGAGGGGTTGTACATCACCCGGATGGGCCCGCTGCCGACCAGGTTGATCGTCTCGCCGACGGTGTAGTCCGGGGAGTCGTACGGAGCGGGTTCGTTGGCGTACGCCTCGGTGAGCGCGCCCATGATGTCGCCGGTGCCCTCGCCGAGGCCGGCCTCGTTGTTGGCGCCGCCGGGCGTGTACTGGTCAATGCCGTGGCCGAACTCGTGGCCGACCACGTCCATCGAGGCGATCCACTCGTTGGCCTGGTTGTGGCCGATCGAGATCGACGAGCCGTCCCAGTAGGCGTTGACGTCGCTCAGGCCGACCTTGACCGGCCAGCTGCCGCCGTTGCCGTTGTGGCCGTTGCGGCCCAGCCAGTCCCGCAGCATGTCCCACTCCTTCTGCGCCGCGAACATCACGTCGGCGCAGCCGGTCTCCTTGCTGGTCGGGCTGCCGGTGCCCCAGGAGTCGGTGGACTTGGTGAACACCTGGCCGGTGCCGTAGTCGGCGCAGCTGAGGCCGGGCCGGTTCGGGTCGCGCAGCGCGTACGAGCCACCGGAGTTGGTGGTGCTGATGGTGACGGGCGCGGGGCCGTTCCAGCGGCTGTTGGCAGTGCCGGCGCGGACGTCGTCCCGGCTGTCCAGGACGGTGCCGGTGCGGGCGTCGACGAAGACGTGCAGCCGGCTGGGGGCGGTGGCCGTCCGGCCGGTGAGCACGGACTCCCAGGCGAGCCGGGCCCGGCCATCGGTGACCTTGACGACCAGGCGGGCCGGTTCGGCGCCGTCGACGGTGGCGAGCCGGGTGCGGGCGGTCCGTTCGGCGTCGGCGGCGCTCACCGCGGGGGTGGTGGTGGGCACGCCGATCGCGCCGGGTGCGGCGTTCTGCTGGCCGCGGATCCGGCCCTGCCCGTCGGCGAGCACCTCGGCGTCGCCGCCGACCACCGGCAGTCCGCGGTAACTGCGTTCGTACGCCACGGAGTAGAGGCCGCCGAGCCAGGGGGTGACGGCGTGCCGCTCGTAGCTCTCGCCGGGCCCCTTGGCGAGGGTGTCCAGGCCGGCCGCGGCCGCGCGGTCGGCGGCGGATACGGCGGCGGCCAGGGCGTTCGGCGGGGCGGGGGCGGCCGCCGGCCCGGGACGGGCGGCGGCCGGGCCCACCGCGGTGGCGGTGAGCAGGCCGGCCAGGACGGCCAGGGTCGTCCCGGCCGTCAGCAATCTGCGGTTCATCGAGGCTCCTCGAAGGTGGGGGTCCTCGACCGCGGACACAGGTACGTGCGGTGTCGCCGACGGTGGCCGGCGGCGCCGCGCCACGGGCCGTTGTCGGGGACGGCCTGCGGGGTCCGCGCTCGGGTGCCGGAACCCTCACACGCCGTCATGCCCTGGTCAACGGATTCGGCTGCGGAGTACGGCAGTTGGCAAACTCCGTCAAGCTGCGTGTTTCCCGCAGTGGTTGAGACCGATTGGTCGATACCACGTCATGGACGGCGGCCGGGCCGTCCAGTACCGTCCTGGTGTCCGGAGGGCCGGGGAGGAGTCGGCCCCGCGAGGGATCCGTGGGGGGAGGACTGCCCGTGGACGACGGCCGCACCTCCGCCGCCGCGTACCCGTCGGCGGCGTCCTGGCAGGAGTTCGGCGCCGGTCTGCGGCGCCTGCGGCGGGCAGCCGGCCTCACCCAGGCCCAGCTCGGCGCCGCCGTCGGCTACGACCACACCGCGGTCAGCCGCCTGGAGCACGGCAGCCGCCGCACCGCGCCCCGGCTCGCCGACCGGCTCGGCGATCTGCTCGACGCGGGTGGCGAACTGAGCGCCGCGTGCCGCCGCGCCCACGAGCGGGAACCGGCCGGGGCGCTGCTGCCGCCGGTGCTCGTCCGCCCGCCGCTGCCGCACACCCGGCCGCCGTGCGGGGGCGGGCCCCGCCCGGCGGGGGGGGGGGGGCGGCGGGTCCGTCCCTAGGATCGCCGCGACCACCGGCCCGGCCGACCCCGCCAC